>DAOUXC010000150.1 GCA_030666795.1 Desulfobacteraceae bacterium | reverse complement strand
GGGCCTGATCCCGGGCCTAGAAAAAGTCCATCCGGAAATTGGTTGTTTCTGGAGGAACAAAAATTATTTTTCCCCCGAACAAAAATTCTTATAGATATTTACAGGCTCAAACCTGCCCGCCGCAATATTATGTAAGGCAGGTGTGGTGGGCACGCGGGTTACAAATCCGTCAAGCGTCAATCCTAAATCATCAGGGGACTTGCATGACAAAAACAACTAAAGTACCAAAGGCAACCATCACCAGACTTTCTATCTACTACAGACAGCTTGAACTGCTTGAATTTGATGGCTATCGCATGGTCTCATCGGAAAAACTGGCCTGGCTATGTCAGGTCAATCCCGCCCAGGTGAGAAAGGATCTCGGGTACTTCGGCGAATTCGGTGTACGGGGGGTGGGTTATGATGTGATAGATCTTCAGGCCCAGATCAAAAAAATACTTGCCGTTAACCGGGACTGGAACCTGGCTGTTACGGGTATTGGGAATCTGGGTTCCGCCTTCATGGAACGCCAGAACCTCTCTTGGAGGGGATTCAAGTGCGTGGCTGCCTTTGATAATGACCCCCGGAAGATCGGACAAACCACCCCTTCGGGCCTGCAGATCAAAGACATCAAAGATCTGGACTGGGTTGTGGATGAATTAGACATCGAAATCGGGGTGATCGCAACACCCCCTTCAGCTGCTCAAGCGGTGGCAGACCTTTTCGTCAATTCACAGGTAAATGCCATCCTGAATTTTTCTCCCACAAAAATTCAAGTTCCTGACTGTTGCATGGTCGAAAACATTGACTTTACTGTGAGGCTGGACATTCTTACCTATAAACTGCATCATGAAATCGGCATTTAAGCCCCGGAGGACGAGCCGTGAAAAAATATTTCAACATGGTCCTGGCATGTGCTTTTTTTTCTGCATTTTTCGCGCATTTCGCACTGGCCCTGGAAAGCCAAGGGCCCAAAATGGTTTTAGAGGAATTGAAGTTCGACTTTGGTGAAGTGAAAGAAGGAGAGTCTGTTTCCCATACTTTTAGGGTCTTCAACCAGGGAGATCAACCTCTTGAGATAAGAAAGGTTAAACCCGGTTGAGGGTGCACAGTGGTCAGTTTTGATAAGGCCATTCCCCCGGGCGGGGAGGGAAAAATCAGGCTTAGCATGCGGACCAGGAATCGTCAGGGAAAAATCATCAGGAGTGCCAGGGTCTATTCGAACGACCCCGCTAAGAGTATTGTAAGGTTGGGTATAACGGCATTAATCAGACCCGTCATCCAGCTCACCACGCCAAAGATATTTCTGGTCGGAAAGGAAGACCAGAGTATAACCAAGGTAGTCGAAGTCAGGGCCGGACTGGACATACCCCTGACTCTCACGGCCGGGCAGTTTAATCTCTCTGAAAAATTGACATACACAATTATTGAAATTGAGGAGGGCCGCGTGTTCCAAATACATTTTACAAACATCCCCGGTCCCCCTCAGACCTATCGCGGCTTTTTGAAGATTAAGACTAATTACCCTGAAAAACCGGAAATAACCATATGGATCAAGGGCCGTTTTTTAAAGAAAACACATGAGCAATGAAGCACATGACATAGTGGAGATCTTTACCGACGGGGCCTGCAGCGGCAATCCCGGTCCGGGCGGATATGGGGCAATTTTGAAATATCGCGGGCAGGTCAAGGAAATCTCGGGATGTGAACATGAAACCACCAATAATCGTATGGAAATGACGGCCATCATTGAGGCATTACGACAACTTAAAAGACCCTGCAAGATAAAGGTCATTACCGATTCAAATTACGTTGTTAAGGGTATGACGGAATGGTTGCCCGGATGGGTCAGGCAAAAATGGTTGAATTCCCAGAAAAAACCTGTCTTAAACAGGGATCTGTGGGAAAAACTGATGAAGTTGAACCAGACGCACCAGATCCGGTGGATATGGATCAAGGGCCATAACGGGCACCCGGAAAACGAACGCTGTGATGAATTAGCCAGGGATGCTATTGAAAAGTGCCGGCTATCCTCTTGATGGGAATAGACTCGTATGGAAAATGCCTGGGCGCAGGCCCTCGGAAAAATGACTTACGGGATATATGTTCTGACCACCCGTCACAAATCCGAAATTAACGGGATGATCGCCTCATGGGTTTCCCAGATTTCCCATGATCCGCCCTTGATCATGATCGCCGTCCATTCGAACCGCTATTCCAACAACCTCATAAGACAGAGCGGCCATTTTACCCTGCATGTGTTGGCAAAAGGCCAGAACGATCTACTGGAACGATTTAAGGGGCCTGACCCGGAGTCCAAATTCGAGTCCATTAACTGGTTCGAAGGGAAAACCGGCTGTCCCGTATTGAAGGAGTGCGTGGCCTATATGGAATGTGAGGTCATTGCGCAACATAGTCCGGGGAACCACTCCCTTTTTATCGGGGAAGTCAAAGACGCACAGGTTTTTTCGGAGAAAAAACCATTGAGCACCCGTGACTACTCCGGCGTGTATATTGGAAAAGACTGACTTTAAAATCTGCCCCCAAAGAATCCCGTATTGGCCCTCCGCGAAAAATCTCCGGACTACGTGCTTCCACTCATCCTTTCAGATTTTTTCTTATTTCCTCACAATTTTGAGAAGATCCGATTAGTGCTGACATCTTTCGAATGATGACCGGTTTCTGACCTGGCATGGGGAATCCTTCCCCATGTCCACGCAATTATGGACTAACGCCGCTACGTATTGAGTCGAAACACTCATTTCTTGACAATTAGCAAAAATTATGATATTTTGAACTAATATTTTAGAAAAAGATATAAATCTATAATTATTAATTATTATTTTATCACATCCTTAGGAGGCTGAAATGAAATGCCCGAAATGTGGTTATATGAGTTTTGATTTCAACCAGATCTGCCCGAAATGCACCAAAGACGTTTCTGCTCTAAGGGACAAAATGAGCCTCCCCTCATTCAGACCCGCTCCCCCATCTCTTTTAGGGTCCCTGACCGGGGAAGCCAGTGATTCAAATATCGGTCTCAGCGTTGACGGGTCAGGCGCCTTCACGGGCACGGGTGGAGAAACGCCCTTCAGTCCGGAAGATTCCCAGACCATTGAAGCCATGGAAGAGGCGTTTGAAGATAGCCAGAGTCTTGAAATACAGGTTGAAGCTACACCCGAGGAGGGGATACACTTTCCAACAGATGAAAGTGATGAATCTCTGTCCGAAGATCTGGAAGACCTTATCATTGATGACTCCGATGTACCCGCTATTGAGACAGAACAGGAAACCGAGGAGGACGCCGTGTCCCTTGATTTTGGCGATCTTTCAGGGGATGAAACGGAAATCGCTTTTGACGGGGACATCGGCGCCGGAGAAGAAGATGGCGATAATCTTTCCCTCGACCTCGACCCTTTAGACCTTGATATTGAACCTGAAACAGTATCCCTCGATCTCGACGAGTCTTTAGACGAAGAACCGTTAACCGATTTGGACGAAAATATCACCGGGGCCGGCGAGGATGAATTTTCTATGGCAGTTGAGGAGTTGAATTCGGACGACGCTGTCGAGACCGTGGAAGCACCGGATGAAATGGATTCCCTGGATCTTGAAGACCTGGAACTCGATCTTGAGCTGGAAGAACCGAACGGAAAACCGTCCTGACATCAATTTGTCCTTGACCTGAGGATACCTGAGGATTATAGTCAGCCATCAGTTGCCGAGATAGCTCAGTCGGTAGAGCAGGGGACTGAAAATCCCCGTGTCCACAGTTCAATTCTGTGTCTCGGCACCACAAAAAGACAATAACGAAAAAGGGGTTAGCCAATAGACCGGTTAACCCCTTTTTCGTTAAAATTGACGATTGTGCCCGTAAATCCTTTTTCTGCCTAAGGGTCGAAAAGAAGATTCTTTACCGGCGTGAAGTGAGCCGGTAGGCGAAACTGGCCTTGATATTCAGCCTCTTGACGGTCACGGAGCCTGGAAAAGGGGGAAAGGGGGCGGCGGTACGGATCGTTCTCAAGGTCTCTTTGTCAAGGATTTCATAGGATGCGGGGAGTAAGATTTTTAGGTTTTTTAAATCCCCCTGCCTGTTCAGGGTAAAAAGGACCAAGACCTTGCCCTCGATCAGGTTTTCCCTGGCCTCACGCGGGTATTCCCAGAATAGCTTCAGCCTTTCCTTGATGACCTTTGCATAGGAGACGTATCTTTTGTCCTTGGTATCCAGGGATATGGTATCTTCGACTTTTTCCGGGGATTTATTCTCATCGGGCTTGATCTTAGCCAGATCCGTGCCTGATGCTTCCTCATCATTCAGGGGATCGATGGGAGGCCGAATCAATTCCACGTGGTAGGTTCGCAGCGGTTCGGGGAACCAGTTTATAGGGAATGCCTTCTGTATCCCCAAAAGCATAGACAAATGAGTTAACAGGGAGACGACCAGACATATCTTCATGACCTTCCCGCGTGGAGGAAGGACAGGGACATCATTCACCATTGTGCCGGTTTCCGGAGCCATTCACCCACCAGTCTGTTTTCTTGTCAAACCACCATTCGGTGCTGTGAGTCGTGAGGATCTCCTGTGCGATCTTTTTGCCGGTTTCCGTAACGAGCCTTTGTACCGCGTAAGTAAGCCATTCTTCCGCATTGGGATTTCCCGAATCCAACTGTCCTTTCAATTCAAGGATCAGGTCAAGCTGATCCGCGTCCTTGGCCAGACGGGCCTCTAATGTGTCACAGGAATTGAATTCACGGGTAAGACCAATAATTTCATCGCCGAATATGAGGCCCCGGACCTGATCGCTAACCGCCCTTTCTTCATCGGTTTTAACATATCTTTTATTTACATAGTTATGGTCACCGGTCCTGGCCTCGGGAAAATCATGGAAAAGGCACATCAAAACAACCTTGCTACGGTCCGCCTCCGGCTCCTGAGAGGCAAGTGCATAGCCGATTACGGCCGTGCGGAAGGAATGGTCGGCCACAGACTCTCCTCCGGATCCAAGGAACTGGTAACCGGTTCGCGGGGTCTTTTTTAACATGCCGACTTCAAACAGAAATTCTACTGTCCTTTTTGTCATGCCTTCTCAATAGGTATATAGAACAAAAAAGTCAAGCGTAACCATTCAGGTTACTTGGTTCAGGGTTCAAGGTTCACGGTTAATCTCGATTTTTTCGGAATTTTCTTCATATTTCCGGAGCACTATAATTAATTTGCGCTGAACTTGCGGGCTAAACCGCTTGGTGTATTTAAAGAACAGGATAAACTCGGGATTCGTCGCAGAATCGAAATCTTCCTTTATCAGTTTAACCTTAACGAACTTTAAAACTTTTTGCGAGACCATCAACTTTGAACCGTGAACCCTGAACCTTGAACCTGAGTTACAGTCAAGCAGGTTTTATTTTCGTGTTCCTTGATTTATTTTGATGCGGTGTTTAATATTGTAAGTGTGGAGGATAAAAACCCATGACTGACGATAATTCAGAAATGAAGATAAGGACTTATCCTGATTCGGTTCTGAGGGCCGAGGCCGAGCCGGTTGAAGATATAGATGAAAAGACCCGGATCTTGATTGATCGAATGATCGATATCATGTATGCCGCGCCCGGCATTGGTCTGGCCGCCAACCAGGTGGGAGAACTCAAAAGGGTGATCGTATTTGATGCAAAACCCAAAGAAGAGGGAAGAAATCCCTTAGTGATGATCAATCCCGAAATTGTCGATAGCGAGGGGACGACTTCCTATGAAGAGGCATGTCTGAGTGTGATTGACTTTTCGGCCGAGGTTAATCGAAGCGCCCATGTGCAGGCTAAAGGTGTTGATCGGGACGGCAAGCCCATGGATATAGAAGCCGAGGACCTGTTGGCCATCTGTCTGCAACACGAGATCGACCACCTGAACGGTACTCTTTATATTGATCATATAAGCAGTCTCAAAAGGGCGCTTTATAAAAAAAGGCTGAAAAAACTGCTGAAAAAGAAGTAAATAACACCTAAAACGAGTGGTTCAAGGTTCAGGGTTCAAGGTTCAATGGTTATAATCCTTTGAAATCCATCACTTTACAACACAAGACCAAGATTAATCTTTTTCACCCACTGGATGAAACATGCATGTCGTATCTACTGAGGTATCATTCTTTTGATATCATACAGTTAGGGATCTTTAACCGTGAACCGTGAACGTGAAACCGCTTAATCCAGGGAGGATTCATGAAGAACAGCCATAACGGGAGTTTCCCTGATCCGCCTGGGATAGTCTTTATGGGCACGCCTGATTTTGCCGTGCCGTCGCTCAAGGCCCTTGTCAAAGATGGTCATAAGGTACTTTCAGTAGTGACACAACCTGACAGGCCGAAAGGGAGGGGCAGAAAACTCTTCCTTTCTCCGGTAAAACGGGTCGCCCAGGAATACGGGATCAAAATCCTGCAGCCCGAAAAGGCGTCGGACGGGCAGTTTTGTGACACAATTCGAAGCCTGGAACCGGACCTTCTTATCGTGGTGGCCTTTGGCCAGATCTTGAAAAACAACCTTCTCATGATTCCCCGCTGGGGTGCAATCAATATCCATGCATCCCTTTTACCCAAATATCGGGGAGCCGCACCCATCCATTGGGCAATCCTCGATAACGAAACAAAGACCGGGCTCACTGCCATGCGCATGGATGAAGGGCTCGACACCGGACCGGTTCTCTTGCAGGAAGAAGTGGCAATAATTGAGCATGAAACCGCAGGCAGCCTTCACGATCGACTTGCGGGGCTGTCCGGAAATTTTATCATAAAGACTTTAAAGGGCCTGGCGGAAAAACGTTTGAAGGAAATACATCAGGACCCGAATGAGGCCACCTATGCAACCAAGATTGATCGGGGCATGTCTTTGATAAAATGGGACCGGTCTGCAAACGCAATATCTGGTCTCATACGGGCACTGGACCCCTGGCCCGGGGCCTTTACTACCCTTAAAGGAAAAGAAATCAAGCTGTTTTCGTCCCGCGTCACGGATAAAAAAGCCCGTGACCAGGTGCCGGGGAGGGTGGCGGGGCAATCGGAAAGCTCCCTTTTAGTGGAAACGGGAAAGGGAGTTTTAGAGATAAGGGAACTTCAGATCCCAGGGAAAAAGAGATTGCCTGCCGGCGATTTTCTAAGGGGTTTTGCTTTGGAGCGCGGGACAATACTGGGGAACTGAGATGAAAGAGTCTGCGCACATGGGGCCGATAGAGACACTGCCCCGCCGTGTTGATAAGCCCGGATCAGAAGGGACAGGAGAAACGGGCGAACCCAGGGACCCGCAACAGCCGGAGAAAAGGACCTTTGTCTTCCTGTTGCTGGTGGCCTGTGTTGTCATGGTGGGCCTTGCCTTTTTTCTCTGGTGGGTCCCTTATGTCGGGCTTTCCAACATCCATCCAAATCTGCCCCTTATCTTGGCCGTTGCTTTGGGCTGTGTCGTCCTTTTCTGGTTCGGCGGCGCCCTGACCCTTGTTCTTACCATTATAAGAGGCAAGAACCTTTTTTTTAACCGTCGAATTCGGGGCGTGGTTATCCGGTTTCTGTTCCCGCTGTTAGTGCTTGTGGGCAAGTGCCTTGGCATCAGCAAGGCCAGGACCCGAAAGTCCTTCATAGCTATCAATAATCAACTTGTTCTTGCCGAGGCCAAAAAGGTTGGCCCGGACAGGCTACTTTTGCTTCTTCCCCACTGTCTTCAAAACCATGAGTGCAAGGTAAGAATTATATGGAATGTGGATAACTGCGAGGCCTGCGGAAAATGCAAGATAAAAGGTATTGTGGCGCTTTCCAAAAAATATGGAGTACCCGTTTCGGTTGCTACCGGGGGGACCCTGGCCAGGAAGATTGTTGTGGAGAAAAGACCTGATGTCATCATTGCGGTGGCATGCGAGCGGGACCTTACAAGCGGGATCCAGGACAGTTATCCGATCCCAGTTTTCGGCATATTCAACAAAAGACCCTTTGGTCCCTGTTACGATACTGATGTGGATCTGGAGCTGGTGGAAAAGGGAATAACTACTTTTTTGATGGACTCGCAAAAAGTCCGTCAATCCCGCATGACGGGAGGGTTGTCCTCCGGCGAATAGCAACTTTTTACGAGGTTATCAAGTTTGATGGACTCATAAAAAGTCCATCAATCCCGCATAGCGGGAGGGTGGGGGTGGAACCATTTGAATTCACTTCAAATGGCGGGGGAGGGGAAGCCCTCC
>DAOUXC010000143.1 GCA_030666795.1 Desulfobacteraceae bacterium | reverse complement strand
GCCAGCCTGCCCTTTTTCCTCAGAAGATTTCTTGCGGCCCGCAAGATATCATCAATGGAGGCCAAAATCTCGTGCCTGGCAATGGCCTTGCGTTGATCCGGATTGATCCGCCCGCTTTCGGCCTTGCGATAAGGGGGGTTGCATATAACCACATCGGCGATTTTTTTTGCCATGGGCGGATTCTTGATATCCCCCAAAATGATCCCCATTTTATCCCCAAATCCGTTAAGAACGGCATTTCGCCGCGCCTGGGAGGCCAGTGCTTTCTGGATTTCCAAACCAAAGACATATCCTGCCGGTTTCGTGAGAAGTAGAATCAAGAGAATAACGCCGCAGCCGGTTCCGATATCAACCACCACATCTTCGGGTCTTATTGTGACGAACTCGGAAAGCAGGACCGCGTCAATAGAGAACCTGTAACCGTCCCTGGATTGGATTAGCTTAAGACGGCCTTCCAAAAATTGATCAATACACTCATCTGGCCGGATTTCACGGAACATGGACGGACTCTTTTGGATTCAACCTGTTAAATACCAGTCCTGTTAATATCTTGGGATAAAAATAGGTGGATTTCCTGGGCATCACCAGGGAATTGTTAGCAATCTCCTGTACATGTTCTATCCTGGTGGGATTCAGCAGGAATGCCATTTGATAATCCCCGGAACGGACTTGCGACACAACAGTCCCCATAGTGCTTTGATAATGGATTATTTCGTCGTTATCCAGGTCTTGTTTGGTTAAACCAATGCCTTGTTGCAGGATAAATCTGGACAGTACCAATACATCCAGCTTTTTCAAGGAAGCATGGAGATCATCACCTAATTTATCCCTTGCGCCCGGCTTGAGCGAAAGGAGATAACACTTATCGGATTTTGTGTGGTAAAAGCCGATGACCGTGTTTTGACGCCCCGCTTCCTTAAGCTTCTGTTTCAGGTCTGCGCATTCCTTAGAGATGTCACTGCCCTTAAACGGAAATGAAGACACGTCAAACCATCGCCCCACCTTTCCGAGAAGAGTCTCGGGCTCAATATCGGGAACTTCTTTAATAAGACGATGGGAAGGCAGAATGGTCAGGCCCTCATCACTCATATTTGACAAATACATCATGACATATTCATAGGACCTGTCGAGAGGTTTATGCCCGTGCCTGGCCCTCATCATGTTTCTGTAATTGCGCGCGGTCTCATAACGGTGGTGCCCGTCCGCGATAAAGATGGACTTATTCAACATGGCATCCGCTATCTTTTTAAACACAGGGGGGTTTTGTATGATCCACATTCGGTGGTTCGTGCCATCTGCAAAATCAAAGGCTATTTCAGGGGAAAAGTCGGCGACCTTTTTTGCAGCATCCATTATGGTGTTATCAGGGTCCTCATAAAGGCCGAATATCTGACTGAGCTGGGCGTTGCAGGCCCTCATGAGCTTTAATCGGTCATCCCTGTGGGCCGAAAAGGTCCTTTCGTGGGGAAGGATAACCCCTGTGTCCTCATCTTCTATTCGCGCCAGTACAATTATCCCCCACCGAGTCCTTCGGGGTTCCCCATTTCCAGGGTCATATGCCAGTGACGTGAGGTAAATGGCGGATTGATCCGAAGGAAGAAGGATTCCGGCGGATTCCCATCTCTTAAAACAATCGGCCGCGCGCGTATACCTGTTATCCCAATCGGAATCCCCGATTTTTTTCTTAGCTAAGATCAAACGGATGACATTGTATGGATCTTTTTGGTAATATGCCTCCTGCTCATCCTCGGAGATCACGTCGTATGGCGGCGCGACAATTGCCTCGAAATCTTGCCTCGCGTAATAATTATAGGTAAGACCCTTAAAGGGAACTATGATAGCCATGCTCTATATTTAATCCTCTTGTTTTCCCCTCCCCTTTAGGGGTGAGGTTGGCTCCAATTTACCCGCTATGCGGGATTGATGGAATTATTTAAACCCATAATGTTTGAAGTTCTCGAGTCCGGGTGATAAAAAGCCTTTTATTTTCTCAAAATTGCTGCTGATGTCAAGGATATTTGCTTGAGTGAAACAAAACCCACGGGTTAATGCCCGAATCCGGAAGGACGGGGGCGTTTTTTTACATTAAACCTTTTTTTTGAGACTTTTGAATATGGATTACAAAGACAGAACGGGCCAGCGGGTGAAGGCACACAAAAAAAACGCGGATCTTGTCGTAGAAGGCGGCATGATCGTAACCATGGCAGAAGGCCAGGCGCTTATTTCGAACGGCAGGGTTCTGATAAGGGACGGAATCATAACGGACATTCAAAGCCGAAAGGAGAAAGATGAAGGGCCGGGCATCCGGGCGGAAGTCATTGACGCGAAAGATGCGATTGTCATGCCGGGGCTGGTTAATGCCCATACACATGCGGCCATGACTCTTTTCAGGGGCCTCGCCGATGATCTGCCTTTGAAACAATGGCTTTTTGAAAAAATATTTCCTGCTGAGGCAAAGTTTCTTAACCCGGACACGGTCTACTGGGGTTCGCTCTTAGGATGTCTTGAGATGATAGCATCGGGGACCACCTGCATTGCGGACGGGTATTTTTTTCAAGATGATACGGTTCGGGCCGTGCACGAATCCGGGCTCAGGGGCCTTATTGCCCAGGGGGTTATTGATTTTCCCGCGCCTGGTGCACCTGACCCGAAAAAAAATCTGAAGTTGGCAAGGGAATTCATAGAAAGATGGCTCGGTTTTTCGGCCCTGATTACCCCTGGTATGTTTTGTCACAGTCCTGTCACGTGTTCCGAACAGACCTTGAAAGGTGCATGGGAAGTATCCCGCAGCTTTGATTTGCCCCTTCAGATTCATCTTTCCGAAACGTCCGACGAAGTCAATGAAGTCATAAGAAAAACCGGTGAAAGGCCGGTTTTTTACTTAGACAGTCTTGGCTTGATAGACAAAGGTCTCATTGCGGCCCACGCAATACATTTGGACGAAAGGGAGATCTCCTGTCTTTCCGAAAATGGAGTGAAAATCGTTCACGTTCCTGAAAGCAACATGAAACTGTGCGCCGGTCTGGCCCCGGTACGTGACATGATAAACGGGGGGTTGACAGTGGGATTAGGCACGGACGGGTGCTCATCCAATAACAACCTGGATCTTTTTTGCGAGATGGATACGGCAGCCAAATTGAGCAAGGTTTACGATCTTGATCCGGTTGGACTGGATGCATATACCGTCATTAAAATGGCGACCCGTTGGGGGGCTTCCGTCTTAGGCCTTGAAAAAGAAATCGGGACCCTTGAGCCTGGCAAAAAGGCGGACATTATCGTGGTTGATATTCACCAGCCCCATTTGTGTCCTGTTTACAGTCCGTTATCCGCTATCGTTTACTCCGCCAATGGCGCAGACGTGAAGGATGTCATTGTGAACGGGAATGTGCTGATGAAAAACAGGGAATTCACGACACTGGATCCGGTCGAGATTATGGAAAAAGTGAAAACCATCAGCAGTAACATCCGCATTTGAGGCAATTCGGTCACATGGCAGGGCCACGTCATTTAAACAGGTAAGGGCTTTGAATAAGTAAGGTTACTGGCGTATGAAATTCATGAAAATTCCAAGCACCAAAATACAAATCTCAAACAAAGATCAATGACCGAAATTCAAAATTCAAAACAGTTAGAATGACGGGGAGACATCCAATAACTAATTAAAATGTTTTGGTCATTGGAATTTGTAATTTTGATATTGTTTGTAATTTGAATATTGTGATTTGGGTTTTTAGTGGCGTACCCGGGAAAGCAACTCGCTTTTATCTGAATCAGTTGGGGCTGATTTTGACCTTTCCCTATGTCAAATCTTCTCAATGTTGACAAGAAGGTGCAATAACTGCTATCAAGGCCCTCTGTTTCATTTTTTTTAAAATAATGGTGAAAAACACATGGGTAGAAAAAGGACAGGCATTTTTTTGACAATAGTGCCGCTTATTATAATTCTGGGCCTTCTCGCCTGGTTATTGAGTATAATTTTTGAGGGCCAAAAACCACTGGTACAAATCAAGCCCCTGCCTCAATTTCTTTCAGAAAGCCGTGAGGTTACGCTCAACATCAGCGATGAGAAAAGAGGCCTCAAGCACCTTGTGGTTACGGTGAGCCAGGGAGGACGTGAAACGACCGTTCTTGAAAAAAAGTTTCCTTTCACAGGACTTTTCAATCGTGAGGGCGCTCACAGGTTTGATACGAAATTTTCCGTGGACCCCTCAAAGCTCAATCTTGCCCAGGGACGAGTGGACCTGAAGGTTCGGGTATGGGATTATTCCAGAAGGAGCGGGGGAGACGGGAACCTCTCACAGGTAATACACAAAATGGCAGTGGATACGGTCCCGCCTTCCCTCAGGGCCGTAAGCCGTTTAAACTATGTAAACCTCGGTGGGACTGGTTTGATAGTGTACCAGACCTCTTCCGATACGGTTAAGAGCGGCCTGTACATCAATGATCTCTTTTTTCCGGGCTTTCCGGCAGATGTAAAATCCAAAGAAAATTTTCGCGTATGCTATTTTGCCGTCCCCTGTGACACAAAGGCTAACCCGGACGTTTATCTGTGGGCAGAGGACCGGGCGGGTAACCTGTCAAGGGGCAGCTTTCACTACAAGATCCGCACAAAACGCTTTCGCGCGAAAAAAATAAATGTGACGGATCGATTCCTGAAGAGTGTCCTTCCCTATTTTTCTTCTTATCCCTTTGATCCGGGAGATGATGACATAAAAAAATTTCTAAAGATCAACAGGGACCTGAGACAGGAAAATAATCTGGCTTTTAGCAGTCTGAGGACAAAGACGAGTCCGGAGAGGCTCTGGATGGGGGGTTGGATAAGGCTCAGAAACGCCGCCAATATGGCCGGATTCGGTGACCGGCGCTCGTACTATCACAAGGGAGACAAAATTGACCATCAGATACACATGGGTGTGGATCTGGCCTCGCAAGAGAACGCCGAAGTCCAGGCGGCCAACAACGGCCTCGTCATCTTTGCGGATCGTATGGGAATATACGGTCTTACAGTGGTCCTTGATCACGGACAGGGACTTGCCACCGTTTACTCGCATCTGAGCAGGATAGATGTAGAGGTGGACCGCGTGGTTCCAAAAGGTCATGTCATAGGATTAACAGGTCAGACCGGACTTGCCCTTGGGGATCACCTTCATTTTGGTGTCATGGTTGGCGGAGTTTTCGTTAATCCAATAGAATGGTGGGACAACCACTGGATTCGAGACAATATTACCCGCAAATTGGCCCGACTGAATAAATGAGATCACCTTTTATCGAAAGTGCCTCTTTTTGAAAACCTTGCTTTGCCCCGCCCCGCATGACCCGATAATTTTGTTTTGACCGTATTCGCCCCTCATAGACGTAGATTGGAAGTGAATTCAATGCCTTTACGTCCAACAAAATGAGACAATCGTATTCGGCCCTACCTAAGGAATCAACCCTCAAAAGGATTGGCTCAATATGCATAAAATGATAAAATAATGCATAAAAGAGGGACACCATGAGAACTACTCTCGAAGTGAAGCTTTACTTTAACCGCCAGGCATGCTGGGGCCTTTTGTGGCTTATCGGATATATCCTATTGATGATCTGGTGGTTTGCTTTCCGAGATGAACACCCGGCCGGGCTTTCCTTGGCATACTCGGGCGCGGCGCTTATCCTTGCCGGAATCGTTATTCTCTTTATTAAGATGGGGCCTATAATTGTGATCAATACAAAGGGTCTCAAGCTGAATAACGGTTACCTCGGCACTAAGGAATCAATGGAGATTCCCTGGGATCAAATCCAGTCCGTAGATGTTCAAGAACGTTATACGCTCGGCAGGCCTCATACGCCCAACAACGCGCGTCTGGTCCTTACCTTCCAATTAGTCTCCCCCCTTGATCTCAAAAGCAGCGGCTATTTTAAATGGCGCCCTGAGTCAAAAGAGTTGGACATGAACAACGCCGTTACTACCGGAGGTTTCAAGCGGATCGTCACCATAATCGGCGATTTCGAACCCCGCCTTAAAAACGACAAGGTAAGCGCTGATCTCATAAGTCCTTTGCTTGCCAGGTTCATTGGTGTATTGCTTGTTGTTGCGATTGTTGGATCAGGGGCACTTGCTTTAAAAGAAGAACTGAGTCCACCTGCACCCGGGGAAAAACATCCGTCTGTAAAGTTCAGTGACGAAAAATCGCTTGCAGAGGAAGGCCCTATTTTAAAGAAGCTTAAAATCATAGAGGAAAACGGAGGGTCTGATGATCCCCGCGTGGCCGGAGCGCTTAACGAACTGGCTGTGTTTTACCATCACAAAAAGCAGTACGGGAAACTGGAAAAGGTTCTCAGGCGTATTATTACACTTGAAGAGAAAATATACGGACCGGAAAGCTGCAAAGTTGCACACAGCCTGCATTCCTTAGCAAGAATATATGCCCTGCACCCGGAGAGTTATGGTGACGCAGAGATCTTCTATAAAAAAGCTATCGCCATCTGCAGGAAATCATGTCCCGACGATAAGTATTTACCGACTTATATCAATGATCTTCAAGGGCTTTACAAGGTGTGGGACAAGGAATAAAAGACCATGACAAAATCCGGTTTCCAATACCACAAGGATACAAGCTATGATCGTCATAACATGACGGGGCACTATCTTGACTGGCAAAACCAGCCGGGGGTATTTAAGCGGTATCCCGGGATTGTTCCTGTTCTATTACCTCAAGATGTCCATTCCCCCGAAAAAAAACTCTCCTCATTAATAAAGGGAACTGCCGGCAGTGCGCCGTTGCGGGCCGTAAGCTTTGAAGATCTTTCCCTGATACTCCGCTTGACCTACAGTCTTACCGCCAAAGCGCGACATACGGGGGGTGATTTTTATTACCGAAGCGTTGCTTCCGCCGGGGCCCTCTACCCCGCTGAAATCTATGTTGCCACAAATGGCATAAACAACCTTGATGACGGGCTGTATCACTTCTCAATTGCCCGCCATTCCCTTTCCCTGCTCCGCAGGGGAGACATTCCTGTACCTGCAAAAAAGACTACGCAACCCTCGAGTATTACCACCCCGATCCTGACGTTTTTCCTGTCGGCCATATTTTTCCGGAGCGCATGGAAATACAGGGCACGGTCCTACCGTTACCATTTGCTCGACACCGGACACCTCATTGAAAACCTGTTCTTAGCCTTGAAAGCACTGGAATTGCACCCTGCCCTTTCCCTGGACTTTGACGACCCCGAGGTCAATCGTCTTCTGGGTCTTGATCAAACAAAGGAAGTCTGTTTGGCCGTGTGCCATGTTCAAGGGACACAGGCATATGAAGATAAAAAAACGCCGGAAATCACTGAACTCCCGGAGGCGGTCAAAAATGCAAGCCGTGTAGCTGAAAAAGAGACAGATTATCCCGCAGTGCGTGCGATACACGAGGCAGGCGTCAATGTTGTCTCGCAACCCGAATCAAGGCCCCATATGATTCACGAGTTGGGGTTGACTGTGGATAAGTGGACAGGGATTAAACCTCCCGACACCTGGTCTGAGACCCTGAACTATGCCGAGGCTGTTTTTCATCGCCGCTCCAAACGCAACTTTGTACAGAAGCCCTTATCACGAGGTTGCATGACATCCCTCTTAGACGGTCTCTGTGCCGGTTGTTTTGGGCCGGACGGAGAAATGTCCAATAATAACCAATCCATGTGCACCGGTTTTTTAGCCGGCAATACCGAAGGATTTGATCCGGGCCTCTATCTGCTGGATACCTCATCTTCATCAATCGGAATGGTTGGTCCCGGTTTCTTCACGGAGCGCATGGCCCATATCTGCCTGGATCAGGCGTGGCTTGCCAACGCGGCAGTTCACTTTCTTTTCATGAGCAATCCGGATTTAGTTGATCAGGTGTGGGGTTCAAGGGGATACCGCTACGCTATGATGACGGCAGGCAGATTGGGGGAGAGACTTTATCTGATGGCCACGGCCATGGGTCTCGGATGTTGCGGGATCGGTGCCTTTTATGACATGGAAGCCTCAGAACTCCTGGGCCTCAACAGCGCCTCGCGGCTCTTGTACCTCGTGGCAGTCGGCCGTGTTAAGCAAGGGATTTGACCTGAAACCTTGTGTGCGAATTTTGTCTGGATTTTCTCGGCTGTCCGAATTAAATCCAAATCATTGTGATTTATGGCATTATACAAAAATTGACATTTTTTGCGGCACATGATCTTTTTGCATTGCGTTAATATGCTGAAATTATTTGGAAGGTGTAACATATGAAATATGAACTTTCTGATCTAATTGACATTGAAAAAAACCAAAGACTTCTCGAAAGTTTTTGTGATGCGGTAGGAATAGCAGCAGCGATTATTGATTTACAGGGTGAAGTTCTTGTGGGATCGCGGTGGCAACGGATCTGTACAGATTTTCATCGTGTGAACAAACTGACACGCGAGAAATGCATTGAAAGCGATACGCAACTGGCTAATGAATTAAAGAAGGGAAAACGGTTCTCTATTTACCAATGTCGAAATGGCCTGACTGATGCTGCATCGCCGATC
>DAOUXC010000191.1 GCA_030666795.1 Desulfobacteraceae bacterium | reverse complement strand
TATTTTGACACCATGATTGCCTCATATGTCATCAATCCGGGTTTGAGACAGCACAACCTCGATTACCTGGCACAGCACTATCTGAATCATAAGATGATCAGCTATCAGGAGGTGGTGGGAAAGGGAAGAAACGCGCTCAATTTTTCAGAGGTGGATGTGGAAAAGGCCAAGGAATATTCCGCTGAAGACGCGGATATCACCTTGAGATTGTGGCAAATTTTAAATGATAAGCTCAAGTCGGACAAAAATGAGGCCCTCTTCTTTGAACTGGAGATGAAACTGTTGCCCGTGCTCATGGACATGGAGATGACAGGTATCAGGATTGATGCCGGCTTTTTCAAACAAATGTCGTCCCTTTTCTCCGGACAGTTGAAGGTGCTGGAAAGGGAGATTTTTGATGAGGCGGGCATGGAATTCAACATAAATTCCCCCCAGCAGTTGGGGGAGGTGCTCTTTGAAAAGCTCCAACTCCCGGTCCAGAAAAAGACGGCCAAGACCAAAAGGTATTCTACGGATGTCAAGGTCCTGAAAAAACTCTGTGCCTTTCCCCATAAAATACCACAGTTGATATTGCGTTACAGGACCCTTTCAAAGCTCAAATCCACTTATTTGGATGCGTTGGTAAAGATGCTTGACCCGTCTACCGGAAGGATCCACACCTCCTATAACCAGACAGTAACCGCAACGGGACGATTGAGCAGCAGCGATCCGAACCTGCAAAATATACCAATACGCGGAGAGGAGGGTCGGGAGATTCGAAAAGGGTTTGTGGCTGAAGCCGGCCATTACCTGGTATCCGCAGACTACAGTCAGGTGGAGCTCAGGGTTTTTGCCCATTATTCAAAAGATGAGGCATTTATAGAGGCCTTTACCCGGGATGAAGATATCCACACCCGCACTGCTTCAGAAATTCTGACTGCCGGAAATGAGCCTGTCACACCTGAAATGAGACGCATTGCAAAGGCCATAAACTTCGGCATCATCTATGGGATGGGCCCGCGCAAGCTGAGTGACGAGTTGGGCATCGATCATAAAACCGCCAAAGATTATATTGCTTCTTATTATGCCAGATATCAGGGTGTTAAAAGATACCGGGATGAGATGATTGAAACAGCTAAGAAATCGGGTTATGTCACGACACTCTTTAACAGGAGGCGGTATTTACCGGATATTGAGCATGGTAACAACAGAATTCGTTCCGAGGCGGAGCGAATGGCCGTTAACACTCCTATCCAGGGCACGGCGGCGGATCTGATCAAAAAGGCCATGATCAATATTCATGGGCGGCTTAAGGAAGAAGGGTTTGAATCAAAAATGTTACTTCAGGTCCACGATGAACTCGTTTTTGAGGTGCCGGAGAAAGAACTGGAACGAGTCATGCCCATGATCAAGGAAGAAATGGAAGGTGTGTACGCTTTGCGCGTTCCGTTGAAGGTAGATATCAATAAGGGCAGAAACTGGGATGAAGCGCATTAGGAGATGTTAAGCGCCGGCCTCTGTGGCGAACTGTAAGTTTAGCGCAATGAATCCATTCAGGCCTCGCCTGTGAAGCGGCCCAAGGCGTAAGGCACAAGGCGAAAGGTAAAGATAAAAGCCCTGCGCCTTGCGCCTTAAGCCTTGTGCCTTACGCCTATAATATATGTAAGAAGGCAATAGGAAGAAAACCGCATTATATCTGCCGAACAGTAAACGGAGTTTTTTTATGTCATACGTATTCGGCCCGGT
The DNA here is from genome assembly GCA_030666795.1 of Desulfobacteraceae bacterium. Lineage (GTDB taxonomy): Bacteria > Desulfobacterota > DSM-4660 > Desulfatiglandales > Desulfatiglandaceae > JAIOSR01. The sequence continues at coordinate 5,520 of DAOUXC010000191.1, read as the reverse complement.
TCCTTCGAGACGATTGGGCCTGTCATTAGGGGTTGATCTTATTCCGGCCAAGACCTGCACGTTTGATTGTTTGTATTGTGAGGTGGGAAGAACCACATCAAAAACAATAGAGCCGGGTCCCTTTGTGTCTCTGAAGGAAGTGGTCTTTGAGATAGAAAAAAAGCTGATGAAAAAGGAACCGGATGTCGTGACGTTGGCGGGATCGGGTGAACCAACACTATATTCCCGGATCCATGAAGTCATTGCCGGCATAAAAGATGTCACTGAAACAAAAATTGCGCTTTTGACAAACGGTTCCCTTTTCTGGAAAGAGCAAATCAGGAAGCGTGTGCTTAAGGCGGATATTATTCTGCCGACGCTTTCAAGCGTCTTTGAAAATACGTTCAGGATGATCCACCGGCCCCACCCGGAGCTCGATGTGACAACCGTTATTGGCGGATTAGAAAAATTGCGACAGGATTATAAGGGATTGCTGTTTCTTGAAATTGTCCTTTTGGCCGGGATCAATGATACGGAAAAAGAATTGGAAGGGCTGAAAACAGTGATTAACAGGATAAATCCTGAAAAAATCCAGATCAATACGGTTGTACGCCCCCCGGCGGATAAAAGGGCTATCTCCCTTGACAGGCAAAGGTTGGAAGATATAAAGATATTTCTTGGGGAAAGAGCGGAGATTATTGCCGGGGCCCCTGTTGCAGCGAAAAAGGGCAAAACGGATACCCTGATAAGGGATTTGTTAGATATGTTGAAAAGGAGACCGCTCAGCTCTATTGACATTGCAAATGCCATGGGTTTACCTCCCCGTGACGTTGAAGACCTTGTCAAGGGCCTTCTCATTAAAGGGTACATATCCAGGCAGACACATTCGGGAGAGACTTATTATTTGAGCAATGGAAAAGACATCTAAAGACAAGAAAAAATCGCATCAGGTTTCTAATCAATTGTACGCAGGGATTGATGCGGGCGCTGTCAGTTTGAATTGTATTGTGCTGGACGAAAAAAGGGAGATCGTTTTTGAGGCCCCCTATAAGCGTCACTCAGGCAAAGTGGAAGAAGAGGTATTGGCCCTTATTCAGGGCCTGTATGATAAATTCGGTGAAGAAGCTATCCGTTCAATCTGTTTTACCGGAAACCATGGCAAGAAATTCAGCGAGGACCTGGGCACTTTTTATGAATTCGAGACCATAAGCCAAGTCCTTGGGGCGATTTGTGTAAGACCGGATGTCAGGACAATTATCAGCATGGGTGGGCAGGACACGGCCCTTTTGCAGGTCAGCCATTTGAGCAAGGCCGGTTCGCAGGGCCGGGGCGATTGGGAACTGGAACACTTTAGCACCAACGGCCCCTGTGCGTCCGGTACGGGTTCCTTTATTGACCAGCAGGCCCAGCGGTTGGCTACGTCCATGTATTCCAAAGAAAAAGATGCTTCCAGGGATCACATCGACCGGATACTGGCTGACTTTATAAGGTTGGGCAAAAAGAGCGAAAAACCGGCCAATGTGGCGTGCCGCTGCACCGTTTTCACAAAGTCCGATATGATTCACCTCCAGAACAAGGGCGAAAAATTAGAGGATATTATCTACGGCCTGCACATTGGAAACGCCAGGAATTATATGAGCACCATTGTCAACAACCGGGACCTGGCCGAACCCATTATTTTTGTGGGCGGACTTTCCCTGAACGATCTCCAGGTAAAGGCATTCAAAAGCTATTTTCCGGGATTGATTGTCCCTCCCTGTAATACCTCCATAGGAGCACTGGGAGTCGCGTTGCAGGCCCTGGATGCGGAAAGGGAAGACCGGGTGAATCTGGAGGCGCTCAAGAGCACGGTTCCGGGATGCGAGGTCTCAGTCCCTGTTGCTCCCAGACTGGAATTGAAGCAGACCGTTTTTCCGGAGACCAAAGCGATTCAGAACAAATTCATTCGTAAAAAGATGAGGGTCTACCTTGGTATTGATGTGGGTTCAACCACCACCAAATATGCCCTTATGAGTGAAGACCGCGAGATCGTCCACAAAAGCTACGTGCACACTCAGGGAAAACCCATAGAAATCACACAGGGCCTTTTGACGTCCATCCGGGATGATGTGGGAAAAAAGATTGAAATTGTGGGAACGGCCACGACAGGCTCCGGCAGGAACGTTGTGGGGGATTTTCTCAATGTGGATTTAATCATTGACGAGATAACGGCCCATGCAAGGGGTGCAGTGGAGATCGATTCGGACGTGGACACCATCTTTGAGATAGGAGGGCAGGACTCGAAATATATTTCTATCGCAAATACCTATCCCCTGGATTTCGATATGAACAAGGTCTGCGCTGCTGGTACGGGCAGCTTCTTGCATGAACTGGCCAACAAACACGGGATCAATATTGTGGATGAATTTCAACAGATCGCGCTTTCATCGGAGGCGCCGGTCAAGTTAGCCGAGAGATGCACCGTGTTTATGGAATCGGACCTTGTGTCGTATCATCAGAAAGGGGTGAAAGAGAAGGACCTGATAGGCGGTTTGTGCTATGCCATTGTCCACAATTACCTGAACCGGGTGGTGGGAAAACGAAAGATCGGCCGAAAGGTAATGTTCTTAGGAGGCCCTTCCTTGAACAAAGGAGTTGTGGCCGCCTTTGAAAATGTCCTCGGAAGAGGTCTTCTGGTTCCTGATCACCGGGAGGTCCTGGGTGCCTATGGTGCCGCCATAAGTGTCCAGGAAAAAATGGGCATGGAAAACAAAAACGATAGCACTTTCAGGGGGCTTGAAAGCGCCATAAGAGACCGCATGCAACATACCGAAAAAGTATGCCATGCGGACCCCAACTGCCATAACCAGTGTAAACTAAAGATCTATGACTTTGATGGTCGTCGAAGTATCTGGGGTGGGGAGTGCGGTCGCTATGAAGTAACAAGAACAAGGGGATCAAGGAAACAGAATTTCTTTGCACTGCGGCAGGAGATCTGGCAAAAATACATGGCCGGGGTTTACGAAGAATTGCAAAAGGAACCCCTGATGGAAGTGGACAACAGACCGACCGTGGGAATGCAAAGGGCGCTTTACGGCATTCAGACCGCTGTTTTGTGGGCTCATTTTTTTGATCGGCTTGGATTTCGTCTTGTCCTGACCCCGCCCACAAACACGCGTCTGTCACGGATGGGGATAGAGACCATGGTGGCAGAAACCTGTTATCCGGTAAAGGTATCCCACGGCCACACCAAAGAACTTATCGGAAAAACAGAATTTCTTTTCATGCCTCACATTATTAACATGCCAACTCCCGAGCCTTCGGAAACCGGTTTTTATTGTCCCATGGTCCAGGGAAATTCCTATATGGTCCGCATTGCCCTCGGCATAGACCCGAATTCTGTCCTTAGCCCGGTTATTCATCTGAAATATGACACGGACTCCCTTGCCTTGGAGATATGGGAACAAATAGGACCCCGCCTTGCCGTGGGCAAGGCTAAGATAAAAAACGCCCTCTATTATGCCTTGGAGCGGGAGAAGCAGTTTGTTAAGGAACTCCATCATAAGGGCAGGGAGATCCTTGAGGATCAGAATCCTGATGAACAGATTGTGGTGGTGACGGGCAGGCCCTATAATCTTTATGACGAACGCTTGAACTTGAGACTGGGTCAGAATCTGGCAAAGATAGGGGTAAGCGCGTTGCCAATGGATTTTATCGACGTGTCTTCGGTGGATCTTTCCGATTTTCCCTCCATGTACTGGGGACTGGGCGCCCAGATATTGAGGACTGCCAAATTTATAAAAGAGTATCCAAATTATTTTGGCCTCCATCTGACGAATTTCGGCTGTGGGGCCGACTCCTTTATTGAGCATTTTTACAAGTACATTATGGGTGAGAGGGCCTATCTTATCTTAGAGTTAGACGAGCACAGCGCGGTTGCCGGCGCCATGACCAGGCTCGAGGCATATAAAAATGTAATAGAGAATGCCATGAGGAAAATGAAACCGGATTTTAAATCCGAATTTAAAATAGCGAATTAGTGGGGCGGGCCAACGCGAACAGCGGTTTTATGAGTTGAGTATATAAAATGGAATCAGATAAGGTAATAAATTTTCAATCGCTGAAAGACAGGGTAGGCCGTTTTAATCTCAGGGATAAGACATTTCTGATTCCCGAGATGAACAGGATCGGGGCACATCTCCTTGCGGCTACATTCCGTGGGTTTGATATCAACGCAAAGGTCATGGACACTTGCAAGGGCCTTGACCTGGGTCAGGAGTATACCTCTGGCAAGGAATGCTACCCCTGCCAGATTACTACGGGAGATATCCTTTATTATATGCAAAAGGAAAAAGAAAGGCTGGGCGACGAGTTCAACCCTGAAAGCTATGTGTATTTTATGCCCGAAGCAGACGGCCCGTGCCGTTTCGGCATGTATAATAAATACCAGCGGATTGTCTTGGATTCTTTTGCCGATTTTAGCGGATTGAAGATAGGCTCCCTCACCACCGAGGATGGATATTCATTAGCCGGCATGATTGAGAAGGAACGGGTAAGGGATCTCAGGAAGGCCGCCTATTTTTCCGTAGTGTTGGCGGATATCCTTGACCGGGTGCTCTGGAAGATAAGGCCTTATGAGAAAGAACCGGGGATGACAGATGAATTCATTGAAAAATCAATGCGCGTCATGGAAGATACCTTTGAAACCTTTGGGCCCGACAAAGAATTTGATAAGATCCTTGACAAACTGGAAGAGATCATTGAGGAGGGAAAGGCAATTATTGATCCCGGGATCCCTCCTAAGCCCCGGATCGGAATTGTAGGCGAGATCTATTTGCGGACCCACGTGCACGCCAATCAGGATGTGATAAGGGTCCTGGAAAAATACGGGGCCGAGGTAGTCAATGCCTCCATTGCGGAATGGGTGAATTATACGACCTATGACGCGTTAAGAGATGCTAAGATAGGTTTCCGTCTCAACCTGAAACAGTTTCGCTTCGGCCCGGCAAGGGAACATATGAAAAAGATGCTTGGTTTCGGGGGAGAGCTTCTTTATCAGCAACGCAGGCAAAAGCAGGCTTACAAGCGTATTAGGGAGCTGATTGACCTGGCGGAAGACCACAAGGTCGGCCATCTTGAAGATATAATAAAGAAAGAGGACCTGTTTTCATTTGACGTGGGCACGGAAGCATGTTTGAGTATTCCCGGGATCTTACAGTATGCCAGGGATGAATTTAACGGCGTGGTAAATGTTTATCCTTTTACCTGCATGCCAAGTACTATTACTTCAGCCATTGTAAAACCTCTTATGAACAAACTGAGAATTCCGTATTTGGATACTCCCTATGATTCGAGTTTTCAGCCCGGAAGGGAGGCGTCCATAAGGACCTTCATGTACCAGGCACATCAGCATTTCAAACGCAAAGGTGGAAGAGGATGAAAAACGTGAGCAAGGTTTGACGGACTCGTAAAAAGTCCGTCAATCCCGCACAGCGGGAGGGTGGGGGTGGAACCATCTGAATTAACTTCAAATGGCGGGGGAGGGGTAGCCCTCCTCCGCCG
>DAOUXC010000229.1 GCA_030666795.1 Desulfobacteraceae bacterium | reverse complement strand
TTTTACTCGGCGGGGGAGGGCTCCCCCTCCCCCGCCATTTGAAGTGAATTCAAATGGTGCCACCCCTACCCCAAACCGGGGCTTAACAACCCTCGGCCTATTGATGGACTCTTTACGAGTCCATCTCTATTCAAATTTAAATTCTCTTTCTTTGAACAAACTTAAACAGGCATCCGCTACATCAGGGTCATAAAGCACACCCCTGTTTTTTGAAATTTCATCTAAGGCCTTGTCTATACCGAGGGCCGGTCGGTAAGGCCGGTGAGACGCCATGGCTTCAACAACGTCGGCCACTGCCATAATTCTTGCTTCAAGAAGGATGTCATTTTCTGAAAGGCCCTGAGGATATCCTGAGCCATCCATTCTTTCGTGATGCTGATACACGATTTGTGAGATCGGCCACGGAAAATCGATCTTTTTCAATATATCATAACCGGTCTGGGGATGAGATTTGATGATTGCAAATTCGTTATCGTTTATCTTTCCCGGTTTACTGAGAATTTCCGCCGGTACGGCTATTTTACCGATATCATGGATAAGCCCGGCCATACGGACTCCTTCTACATCGTGCCTTGATAGGCCCATCTCTATGGCTATGGCTCGTGCAATTTCGGCTACACGTCTTTGATGTCCGGCTGTGTACGGATCTCTTGTCTCAACGGTCAATCCCATGGCTTCAATGATTCCATCCATGGCTTTTTGCAGATCATTCAGCGTGTTCCTGAGTGTGTCAGTGCGCTCAGAGACCAATTTCTCGAGATTCTCACTGTAGTTCTTGTTTTTGATCTCCAGCTTTCGGCGGTTAAGCGCATTGGATACATTGATCATCACCTCATTGTTTTTGAAGGGTTTGATGATGTAACCATAGGCCCCTATCTTCAACGCGGTCTTGGCTGTCTCCGGATCATCCTCGGCAGTGACCATAATGACCGCCGTTTGCGGATACTGCGAAAGGGCATACCGGATGAAGTCTATACCGGACTCTCCAGGCATGTTTACATCACAAAGGATCAGTTCGAAATTCTGATCTTTCAGGAATAATCGCGCCTCGGCTGCATCGGCGGCTAAGGTGCATGGATTTCCACTTAGCCCCAACATACGGCCGAGGAGGCGTCGGATAGGCTCCTCATCGTCCACAATCATGATCCTTGGCATGTCTTGATCGGTATCCTTAAAAAACTCGTTCCTTTTATTCAGTCCCGGCTTTTCAATCATCACTTTCTCCTACCCACTGAATTCAGTGCTTCCATGTGTTATTCCATCCCTCCATCACCTGTTTTCACCCGTAGTTCTCAAGCATCCTCTCAAATACCGCGCCTACCTCTTCGAGGTCTCCGTCTACATAAGTTAAAAAGCGGGGGTAAAGCTTGTGCCCTGTAGCAATGGTTTCTTCCCGTCTGTCAGGAAGAATGAGGATGACAGGAACATCTGAAAGCAACCTGCGGATGGAAAGCATCTCCAAAAGGTCATCTCCGGTATCAGCCACAAGCACTATGAATGTCACATTATATTTTGGTTGCCTGAGCCTTCGGGCAAGGTCCTTTATTCTGTGGAAAACCCTTGTCCTCGCTTTCAAACAGACCATATGCAATAACCAGTAAAGCCTCTCATTGCCGTTTAGATAAAAAAGAACATTCATCTCATTCATTCCAAATGTCACTCCCTTGAAAAAACTGTTACCAACAACAGTAATCAAGAAACATGCCAAAGCAGGATTTTAAGGTATTTTGTTATTGAAGTCAGGCAGTTATAAAAGAATAGATGTGCGTCGGAGACTCAACAATCTCTCCTGTCTGGCAGGAATTTTTCTGTGAAACGGGAATGATTCCTGTCTGACAGGACATGTGTAAATTTCAAATTTCCATGACACAAAAAAGAGGGAAGCCCCTTGAATTGAATATCGATTATTGAATGTTGACTATTTGTTGTATCGCTTCGAGATGTCATTTTTATATAATTGATAGTATATGTTGAATCTTATCAGTTCCTTAACAAGGAGATCAAACCATTCTCGGCCCGGACAATTTTGAGTGAGTTTGCTGATATTCCGCGCTTATCTTCCCTTAAAGTGCGGTTTTCTCTTTTCCATAAAGGCCCTTTTACCTTCTTTTATATCTTCACTTTGAAGGGGTTGTATAAACAATTCGTGAAGCGCGTCCTCATCATCTCTTTCAAGCAAAGGGTATTCGGCAATCTTATAGAGGGCAGCCTTGGTTCCTCTAAGGGATAGGGGTGAGTTATTTGAAAGATCTCCTGCAAGCTCATAGGTAAACGACTCAATATCCGCGTCATCGACCACATGGTTTACAAGTCCCATGGCGAGACAACTCTGACTGTCGTAGGAGCGCCCGGTCAGAAAAATTTCAAGGGTTCGGGCAAAACCCAGTACCGTAAGGAATCTCCTGTACCCCTGGTAGGGGTATACAAGACCAAGCCTGGCCGGAGGCATTCCCATCTTTGTCCGCTTTGCAGCGACGCGAATATCACATCCAATAGCGAGTTCGCATCCTCCCCCAAAGGCATGTCCGTTGAGCATGGCAATGACGGGATATGGAAAGTCTCTAATCGAAATGAGGGCCTTTTCAAGAGGGGGTGTCTCTTTCAGGGACACCTCCATATGGGGTGAAGGGCTGGTGGGGAGGGCTGAGATATCATAGCCCGCTGAAAAGACCTCGTCCCCGGCCCCCCTGATGACAAGCACTCTGAACGAATCTTCCTTAGAGAGATCTTCAATGACACCGGCCATCATAATGAGAAACTCAGGTACAAGGAAATTTTTCTTTTCCGGACGATTGATCACCAGGGTGCATATACGTCCTTCCCTTTGCACAAGAAGTTCAGGTTGTCCCGCCATTTACTCTTCCTTTTCAATCAACAACGCTTAAATACCTTTTAGTGGTTCAGGGATTCAGGGTTCAGAGGCCGGCTTTAGAGTTTAGGATGAAAATCCCCATCATTCCCCTTTTGGAAAGGGGGGATTAGTGTATCAGTCCTAGCGGTCGAGCTCGGAACGGAGGGTGCTGGCCATTTTACGTTCGTAAAAATCCGGGAAAATTTTGTTTATAAACCTTGTCAACCGGCCCACGGCAGATAAGACTATCAGGCGTTTGCCCCTGGTAGCGGCCCGGAACACGGCTTCAGCCACACTTTCAGGTGAGGCAGAAGAGCCCACCGTGGACTGGGGATGGGAAGTAAGGCTGCCATCGCCATCGAGTGCGCTTTTATAGATATTGGTCGCAGTAAAGCCAGGACAGACGATAGTCACCCCCACGCCTTTCTCCCGCAGTTCGGCACGGAGGGAATCAAACAGGCCGTGGAGTGCGTGCTTACTGGCCGCATACCCGGTCCGGCCGAGGAGGGGTGAAAACCCGGCGATGGAACTGATGACGATGATCAATCCCTTGTGCTCTATAAGGTAATCCAGGGATGCCTGGGTGCAGTAGAGGGACCCGAAGTAATTGACCCCCATGACTCGGCTGTATACCTTCGACGTCGTCCTGGCAAATGCGCTTCTATGTGTGATACCCGCATTGTTTATAAGCACATCCAGACGTCCGAATCTCTTCACTATCGAGTCCATGGTCCGGTGACAGGCTGTCTCGTTCGTCACATCGAGGCCAAACCCTGAACAATCCGTTCCTTCAGCAACAAGCTCTTCGGCCAGGGCCTTCACACCTTGTCCGTCAAAGTCAGTGAGCCCCAATCGGGCTCCAGCCCTGGCGAAACGACGACTCAGAGCCCGGCCGATACCGCCTGCCGCGCCGGTTATGACAACCACCCTGTCTCTGAAATCTCTCTTGGTTCCCAATTTACCCCTTTTGCCTCAATTGATCGTAAAAATACATGAAAATAGATACCGGCATGGAAGGGCCTTGGGTATTTTCTGAGTGACTGGCGTGAGGCCTTCGTCGTTTCATGCAGTTATGGATGGGGGACCCCCTGGCTCCCCGCTCCAAAAGGAGCGGGGAGAACAGTGGAGGGGGTAGGCATCACACATCCATAACTGCTTGAAATGACACCCGCATAGCGGGATCTTCGACACGCCGGTAGACTCGGAATCGAAGAAAAGACCCAAGGCCCTGGTCTCTGCTACTCCGTTACCTTTTATTTCGCTCGGCCAAGTAGTACTCAAAGACCTCCCGGGTCGTCTTTTTTGGGACATAGCCGAACTCCTGTTTCAGACGCCGGTTGCTTAGCACGGGCCGGTATCGAAGAAAATTGACCTGCTCCGGGCCGTACTGGGTCATGCCCAGCTTCTTGAGCACCCACAGGACAGACCGCACAAGGGATACAGGCAGCGCCACATAGGGTCTGCCCAATAGCCCTGCGATCTCTTTCATGGTCAGGGTCCCGTCCCCGGACAGGTTGAATATACCGGTTGCCTCATCAAAAATACCCTTAAGGATACAACCCACCACATCCTGGTCCCAGATAAAGACAAATGGTGAGGCCGCACCCATAAGGCCCATGATAAAAGGCTTTTCAAAAAGGGCCGTGATCTGATTATCAGTGGCGGCGCCGAGAACAACTCCCGGTCGTAACACGAGCTGTTTCAGTTCCGGGTGTTCCCTCCGGCAGAGGGCAAGCATCTCCTCCACCAGTCGTTTATGGTGGGAATAGGCGAATTCGGTGTTACCCCGCAAAATATCGTTCTCGCCTAACCATTCCGGGTTGTCCGGAAAGTACCCGTATGCAGCTCCGCTGCTTGTTACGATCAATTGTTTTACACCCGCCTCAAGACAGGCTTTAAGGACATTTTCAGTCCCCAGCACGTCCACTGAATACTCGAATTCACGATCGGGTTTCCTTCCAGGCGTTACAATGGTGGCAAGATGAACAACCGTGTCAATAAAAAATCGTCTGAAAATGTCTGACAGGTCAGGTGACCGGATGTCCGCCGTGATATAAGTTACGCCCGCGTGGCGTTCATCCGGAGGTATTTCGCGCACGTCGGCGGCCACTACTGATTTGAGGCCGGGCTGATCCCCGGCTAAGGCTTCCACAAGCAGCCTGCCGATATAGCCACCCGCCCCAGTGATTAGTACCGAATTGCGTTTTCTGTAGGAGTCATTCATTCTACGCCCCTTCAGGATCTCCAGGCAGGGGTCTCCGGGACCAGAACGTGGCCACGCTCAGGCCTGCGATGATGTGCCAGATGCCCCACCAGGCTGCAATGATGGCCATACCGCCTAAGCCTTCAAAAAAGTTGAATATCAATATCAGACCCAGGGCCGAGTTCTGGATTCCCACCTCGATGGACACTGCCCGCACGTCCCGTTTCTCCAGGCCTAAGAGCCGGCCGGACCAGTAGCCTAAGCTCAGGGCTAAGGCGTTGTGGATACAGACCCCGAATACAACAAAGCCGATGACCCTAAGAAATATCTGCCAGTTGGCACCGAGTGCGGCACCCACAAAACCGATGAATACCAGAAACGAGAATACCTTGAAGGGCTTTCGGATCTTGTCTGCCAGAGATGGAAAAAACCGGGAGATGAGCATGCCGGAAACAAGAGGTATGCCCAAAATCATAAAGATGGTCGTAAAGACGTCTAATGGGTTGAGGCTCACACGGCGGAGGATGGAGGCCGTGGCCGGGTTGAGACTGCCCCACACGGCCAGGTTTAAAGGGGTCATGAAAATGGCAGCGGCCGTGGACACCGCGGTCATGCTTATTGATACTGCGGCATTACCCTTGGCTAAATAAGTCATAATGTTGGACAGATTGCCGCCCGGACAGGCCGCAATGAGTATCATGCCCAAGGCCATGGATGGGGTTATGGGCAGGACCAGGGTCAGTAAAAAAGTGAAGGCGGGCAGGAATATGAACTGGGCCACAAGCCCGATGCCGGGGGCCTTGGGTGAGAGGACGATCCTTTTAAAATCATCCAATTTGAGGTCCAGGGACACTCCCAACATCATCAACCCTATGACCACGTTGAGTCCGAAAATGGCCTGGGCGTTAAAATTCAGACGTATCTGATCAATAGTTGCAGCATCCATATCATTTCCCCGCCGGTTCCTGGTGCATATCCTTGAACTGCAGAAGACCCGGTGCCCACATGTGTTTGACCGGGTTCACATCCACGTGAATGACCGAACACTTATTCGAGGCAATACAGCGCTCAAGGGCCGGCCCAAGGTCCGCGGGATCGGCCACCCTCTCACCGTGGGCTCCCATGGCCTGGGCCAGTTTGTCAAATTCGATCTCGCCCAGATCGGCATTTATC
>DAOUXC010000198.1 GCA_030666795.1 Desulfobacteraceae bacterium | reverse complement strand
TGGTCGAAACCGGCCTTGGAGGTTTACAACCTGATCCGGGGCTGCGATCCCCAGCCGGGTGCTTACGCGACACTAGGGGGCCGGAAGGTTAAATTCTACAAGGTAGAGTTGATTGATACCGCGGAAGAAACGTCACCGGGTCAGATCATCAGTATTAAAGAGGGCGAGGTGCTTGTGGCCCTCAATGGCGGTGTTTTGAAGGTCGGCAAGATGAAGGGTGAGAAGGGGACGAAAGTCAACGCCGATGAATTTGCCGAAGCAGCGCATTTGAAACAGGGGATGAGGTTATAGATAGAATTCCATAGAACTATATCTATAAATAGTTTCAGCAATTCACCCTCAATTTATACCTTGGGTTCCTTCCACCACGGGTAAAAATCGGGCATATCTGTTGAGGCGCTCATGGTGAACCTGGGAGCCCGTTTTTCTAAAAAGCTTTGAACCCCTTCATAGGCATCCTTCTCACGGCCCGTCCAGCAAATGCAGCGCGAGTCAAGAAGATGAACCGACTGGGGATCATCTTCACCGAGGCCGTGCCAGAGAAGTCCCTTGCTGAGGGCCACAGAAACCGCCGAGGTGTTCTCCGCGATTTCTTTCGCAATTGCCATTGCCTTTTCAAGCACCTGGTCCCCAGGCACCACGTAATTGAACAGACCGGACTTCTCTTCTTCCCCGGCCCGGAATACCCGCCCAGTATACACAAGTTCCGCGGCCTTGGATATCCCCACAATGCGCGGCAGAAACCAGGATGAGCACGCCTCGGGAACAATCCCCCGCCTCGCAAAGACAAAACCGATCTTGGCGTCCTCTGCCACGACCCGGATATCCATGGCCAAAGTCATCGTGATACCAATACCCACAGCGTGACCGTTTATTGCCGCGATCACAGGCTTGCGGCACCTGAATATGGCAAGCGTCACCTGCCCGCCCCCATCCCGATGTTCGTTCACGGCAATCTTCCTTCCTTCTCTCTTGTCCCTATTAAATGTGGAACCGCCGGAAGACAGGTCCGCGCCCGCGCAAAAGGCCTTGCCCGCGCCCGTCACCACAATAACACGCACGGCGTCATCACGATCCGCGTCAGCGAATATTCGGATCAGTTCCGTTCGAATTGTCGGCGTAAAGGCATTCATCTCGTCAGGACGGTTCAGCGTGACCGTGGCAACACCATTCTCAATTTCATAACGTGTCTGAGATAAATCCATGTGATTATCGACTCCTTTTCAGGTTTTTTTGACAGGATGAACGGGATGATTCAGGATATTTCTTGAAAAGACATTGTTTCAAAGACATATGTGGAGGCTCATCGAAAGTAAGAATAACGGAGCTTATTTTTACTCACGACAGGTCCTCCTCATTGGTCCGGATGAAATACCATCCGGACCCATCATTTTGTGATGGCTTTGAAACAAAACCACGATATCAGTGAAATTCTGTCAATCCTGTTGATCCTGTCTGATTTAATGTCTTTATAAATATCTAAAACAGTATAACCTTTTCTATACCCATCCCGACAGATCGGGGTGGATTGCCAGGGATCCAGGTATCAGATGTCGGCTTTCAGTTTTCAAAACCGCAAAAGCGTTATGCAGTATCACTTCGTTCGGCAGGTGTTTACAAGACGCCCTACCCTCTCAATCTCCACTATCACCTCATCTCCGTTTTTCATGTAAACGGAAGGATCGCGGAATGCCCCGACCCCGCTGGGAGTTCCGGTCAGAATTATGTCACCGGGGAAGAGTGTAAAATGCCTGGAAAGAAAGCTGATCAGGGCGGGAAGCTTGAATATCATGGAACCCGTGTGGCTGTCCTGCATCATTCGACCGTTCAGTATGCATTGGATCTTCAAAGAATGGGGATACGGTATTTCGTCTGCAGTCACAACCCACGGTCCTAAGGGACAAAAGGTATCCAAAGACTTCCCCCGCACCCACTGGCCATCCCCGAACTGCAGGTCCCGCGCACTCACGTCATTCGCGCATGTATATCCGAACACGGCGTCCATGGCCTCTTCTTCAGGACAATCATGGACTTTCTTTCCGATAACAACCGCAAGCTCTGCTTCAAAGTCTACTTTCCTTGTTACTTTCACGTCCCAGGTTATCTCATCATTGTGTCCGATCAAGCTGTTTGAAAATTTGGCAAAAACAAGGGGGGTTTCAGGCAGCTTGCCTTTGCTCTCTTTTGCATGGTCTTTATAATTCAAGCCAAGCGCAATGATCTTGGAGGGGCGGGTCACGGCAGGGGCCCATTTCACACGGTCAAAAGAAGTAGATGTGCCCTGAGTTTCGGGAGGTCCCCCGCGTTTAATCAGATCAACCATGTCCCCATCAAAAGTAATGGGCATAAGACTGTCTCCATGGATCCACCCCATACGGATGCTATTATTCTCATAAAATTGCGCGATTTTCATGTTTTATCCCCTTCACCATAACCCTTTCCCCTCAAACGAGGAAAAACGTGCTATCGGGCCTTAATGAGATTCAACGTTCATACTTTGATTATGAGGCTGTCCGAAAATACTCTTTCATACATTTCGACCCCAGGGAGAAATCTGAAACTAAGGTATTTTCATGCGCACGGCAAAATAAGCACTGCCAGCTTATCACACAGTGGGTCTTTCGGGTCAAGCTGGAAAAGCCCCTGAAAAACGCAGAAAGCTACAGGCCTGCACCTAAATTGATCCTACTGCACTTTGGCGGGTCCGGCGGCCGTCTTATAGAGACCGAAGTGGCCCAGGCAGAAAGAAGAGAAGCAGAAGACAGCCAGGATGCCAAATGCCCAGGCGAAACTCCCCGTCTCATCCTTGAACCAACCAAACAGAAAAGTAAAGAAAAAGGCGCCCACGTTGGCAATAAAATTTATAAATCCAAAAAGGGCCCCTATCGAATTAGGAGACACCATCCGGGAGCCGAGTTGAAAGATAGCACCAAAATTGAAAGAGGCGAACCATGCTGCCATTCCGCCAAAAATTACAACCAGGGCCGCCGATGGCCCAAAACAGAGGCAAAGGTATAACAGACAGAGCACGAGAATAGACCCAACCGCAATATGGTACGCTGACAATTTAGTCAACGCCACGCCCCCAAGAATCCGACCGATTGCGCTGATGAACATCACCATAGCCCCTGCCCATGCAAATGGCATTGTAGACAAGACACCCCTTGATTCTGCAACAAAGGATGGCATCCAACTGCCCAAAGCCACAATGGAACCCCAGCACATGGCATGTAAACAACCGAGTATCCATCCTTTGGGAAGCCGGACTATCTGTTTGAGAGACGAAGGCGGCGATGAATGACGGTTCGACCCGGGAAAGGAGTGGGTGCCAAGAAACGGCATAAGAAGGAGGCTGAACAACGCAGGGATCATGTAAATGAAACGCCAGTCAATTTCCATGAGCGAGGGAAGAAGTAGATAAACGACGATGCTCCCCAGTGATACACATCCGGCCATATACGCCTGGTAGGACCCGCTCTTTTTTTGTGAAACGCTGAGCGCCACCAATTTCATGTTGACGGCAAAACCCATGCCTGTTCCGATGCCGCATATAGCGCGGGCGGTTAGGGCAAAATAAAAGTCCGTACTGAAGATGGGTAAGAAATTGCTCAATCCTAACAAGGCTAAGCTGGCGGCCATGGTACGTCCCACACCAAAACGATCCGCAAGTATACCGCCCGGAATCAGCGTCAGGCCATGGGTCCACCATAAAGCACTGATCAGGATTGAAATATGTACATAGGAAACCTGATACAGGGGCATCAGCGCGTCAAGTGCGGCCGGAATATTCATCACGGCCATCCCCAGATTCAATGCCACCGCCAGGGAAAATAAGACTATCCGGTTCAACGTATCAATCCGATACAGATGCTATTATCCTCATAGAATTGCGCGATTTTCATTTTTTATTCTCCCTTATCACAACCCTCCCTCCAAAAAGGAATTCGTGATCAGCCAACTCCTTGTTTTTTACGTCCTTTGCTGATGGCTTCGACGTGAGTTCAGCCGAACGTCTGATAGCGCGAGTCCAGAAACATCAATGGCCGGATGAGCACTAGGCCAAATATCACGACTCTTCGACAGAAAGTTCCATATATTCCCCGCACTCCGTCAGCACATACACCTTGTCCAAGACCTCGAACCGGGGCTCATAGTCAAAGGTTGTTTCCATTTCTTGTGCCCGGGACAGTTTTTCGAGGATGGCTGAAACAATCGTTCCTATAAGCTGAAAGTCAATGGCCACAAGATGTGCGGGAATAAGTATCTCTTTTTCATCAAAATAGGTCCGGATGCCTGAGGTGACAAAGGCATTTTGGTCCCTTAGATATTTTATGGCAACAGCCTGGCCGGGTTTATCCCTGTTTTCAATAGTCCCGATGATTCCGTCCGTGTCGTTCAGGTTCGTTTCATTTGTCATTCCAAACCCCCTTTGCTTGTGTCCCATAGAGCATCACACAGGAGATTTCCCCGGTCAAGGGTGAAAAACACCTTGAAATACTTTTCATGGACGATTAACATTTATGTAATGAAAGGAAACAGTCAAATAAAAGGAGAACCTCTCAAAGGGGGTGATTCTTTTTCCCCCAAAGAGACCTTCTGCAAGTTCTGTCACCTTCTCTATGACAGGCATCTGGTGAGCGGCGTGGGTGGAAACATGGCCGTACGGAGCGGTGAAAATATATTGCTGACGCCGTCAGGTTATTCCCTCCGCGATGTAGAGCCGGATATGGTGGTGACAGTCGACGGTGAGGGCCTTGTGATTGAAGGAGCAAACCCAACTAAAGACGCCGGCATGCACTTAGAGGTCCTGCGTGCAAAACCTGATTTAAATGTGGTGTTCCATGTCCACGGGGCGTATATTGTAGCAGCATCGGTCATGCTGGAGCCGGGACCTGACACACTTCCGCCAATAACGCCGGGATTTGTCTATTATGCTCACCCGCTTCCCATGGTCCCGTTTCTGGTTCCGGGTACACAGATACTCGCTGATACCGTTGCTGAAAAAGTTTCAAAGAGACAATGTCAAGCCGTTCTTCTTCAAAATCACGGTCTTGTAACCGTTGGGAAAAATTTTCAGGAGGCACTCAATGTGGCGGAGGAGGTTGATGAGGCGGCCCGGATATTTGTCTTAACACGCGGGAAGGCCAAGACAATTCCTTTAGAAGATCTGGGTAGGATTGGCTAAGTCGTTTTCCAAATTATTTGTTTTGACAAAATCCTGATTTTTGTTATAAATATTTACGATATGTCTATAATTTATAAAAGGAGGTAGACAAGAGCTATGGCTAAAGATAGCCCCCTGAAAGACAAAGTCGTACTGGTGGTGGATGACGAGCCTGATGTGCTGGAAACCGTGGAGGAAGAACTCGACATGTGCCTGGTCCACAAGGCAAGCGATTACGATACTGCCCTTCAATACCTCCTGAGTTACACCTATGATTTTGTTATCCTTGATATCATGGGGGTAAATGGTTTTGAGCTCCTTAAAAATTCCGTATCCAGAGGATTTCCAACGATCATGCTCACCGCTCACGCCCTTTCACCCGAATCTTTGAAGAAATCCATAAAGTTAGGGGCCGTGACTTTCCTGCCAAAAGAAAAGATGTCCGAACTCAGCTCATACCTCGAAGACGTGTTTACGGGAGGCGGCAAACCGGTCTGGCAAAAGCTTTTTGACAGAATGGGTGGCTTTTTCAACAAGCGGTTTGGCCCCGACTGGAAAGAAAAAGATAAATTCTTCAAAGAGTTTGAAGAAGAATTAAAAAATGATCTGAATAAATAAGCCTGATCTGTGAGTCATAAAACATCTGCCCGATTTTATCTATTGAAGGTCCTACCCATGAGTTACCTTTGCGGAGGGAAGGGGTTTCTTAAAGCCACAGCCCTTTTTCCTGCAGACCAGAACAGAACCGGATGTCTTCCTTTGTTTTATACCTAAAACCGCTGTCCCGCATTCGGGGCAGACGTCGTCAAAAGGCTCGTCCCACATGGCAAAACTGCATTTTGGATACTGGTTGCACCCGTAAAACTTCCTGCCTTTTTTGGATGTCCTTTGCACAAGCATGCCCTTACAGTCTTTCTCAGGGCACGGAACATTCGTGGTAACGGCTTCCTTTGGCCATATATTCTTGCATTCAGGATATCCGGAACAGGCAATAAATGATCCGAACTTTCCGTTTTTGAGCACCATGGGCCTGCCGCATTTCTCGCATGTACCCTCCTCTTTTCCCTGCCCGGAGCTTTCTTCAACAAGAATCTTTCCCTTCTCATCCCTGCTGAAATTGGTCGTGTTGCGGCATTCGGGATAGCCCGTACAGGCCAGAAAAAGGCCGTTTTTGCCTGATTTGATGGCCATTGGCCGGTTGCACTCGGGGCAGATAATGTCCGTCAGGACTTCTCCCTTCATCCCCTGTTTTGCCTTTTCCAGGTCTTTACTGAACGACTCGTAGAAGTCCTTCATCAAACGGGTCCATTTGATCTCGCCCCGCTCGACTTTATCTAAATTGCTCTCCATCCCGGCGGTAAACGCTGTATTCAGGATATCGGGAAAACTCTTGACTAAGAGATCGGTAACCAAAAAGCCCAGTTCGGTCGGTTTGAAGCGTTTCTTCTCCCTGGTCACATATTCCCTGCCGCTGATATTGGCCAAGATCGCGGCATAAGTAGAAGGTCTGCCGATCCCGTTTTCCTCCAATGCCTTGATAAGGGTTGCATCGGTGAATCTCGGGGGCGGCTGCGTGAAATGCTGGGCAGGTTCCAACTTGATGAGGGTAGGGACCTGATCGGTTTTTAGGGGAGGAAGTTGTCCATCCTTACTATTTTCTGAATCAGATCCATTGGAGATCGCTTCATAAAGGACAGTAAATCCCTTGAAAACAACGACCGAACCCGATGCCCTGAAAGCCGCATTTCCGGCCGTGATATCCGCCTGTGTCTGATTCAATATGGCAGGATTCATCTGACAGGCGACAAATCTTTTCCAGATAAGAGTGTAAAGAGATAGCTGGTCTTTTGTGAGAAAAGGGGATACGGTTTTCGGGTCGAGTTCCGTTGAGGTTGGCCTGATTGCCTCATGGGCCTCCTGGGC
>DAOUXC010000301.1 GCA_030666795.1 Desulfobacteraceae bacterium | reverse complement strand
CCGCCGTCCTTCTGGCGGGCCTTTTTGCCTGCCCTGTGGAATGCGAAGCCTATTCCTCTGGGGCGGCCATATAAGCCCTGAAACAGTAAAAAAATGACAAAAGTCAAAAACTTCGATCTCCTGAACAGTCCCCTTAAGGGCACAAACCTCATCGAGGCAAGTGCTGGCACGGGGAAGACCTATGCCATTACAGGTCTCTTTTTAAGGTTGATCTTAGAAAAAAATCTGTCAGTAAACGAGATCCTCGTGGTTACCTTTACCGAGGCCGCCACCGATGAATTGAAAGACAGGATTCGTAACAAGTTACGCCGGGCCATGGAGGCATTTTCCGGCGGATCGAGTGATGATGCCCTTTTAGATGATCTGGTAAAAAGAAACAAGGACACAAAAACCGCGCTGGCACTTCTCAGGGAGGCCGTTCGGGATTTTGACAAGGCCGCCATATTTACAATACACGGGTTCTCAAGGAGAGTGCTCCACGAGAACGCCTTTGAAAGCGGCTGCCTCTTTGATACGGAACTGGTGACCGAGCAGGAAAATCTCAAACGGGAAATCGTTGATGACTTCTGGCGAAACCATTTTTATCAGGCATCTCCTCTTTTTGTTAATTATGCGATTCACAAAAAATTCAGACCCGATAGCCTCCTCTCTCTTCTTCGGGGCAGGCTTGCCCGGCCGTATCTTAAAATAATACCACGGATAAGAATCCCCGACACTTCAGGGAGGGAAAAGGAATTCAGGGCGTCCTTTGATGATGTTTTTAATGCCTGGGGATCGGCCAGGGCAGACGTTGAAAATATCCTTGCCACCCATGAAGGTCTGAACAGGGTCAAATACGGAAAGGCAAAGATCCCCGTCTGGATTGAGGCCATGGATCGTTATGTGGCTTCAGGGGTCAATAACCCGATATTGTTCAAGGACTTTCCTAAGTTCACTGCCGGCGTGCTCAAAGTTTCCGTAAAAAAAGATTATACGCCTCCGGCCCATCCGTTTTTTGATCTCTGCGAAAAACTATTGCAAAATCAGGGGGAACTGGAAAAGGTTTTCGAAAATCGGCTCTTAGGTCTTAAGGCCTCCCTGTTTCATTATGCGGAAGATGAGCTTGCAAGGAGAAAAGAGGAAAAAAACGTCCAGTCCTTTGATGATCTGTTGCTCAAACTTCACCGGGCCTTAAAGGAAAAGGGCGGGGAATACCTTGTAAATGCCGTGCGCAAAAAATTCCGGGCCGCCCTGATAGATGAATTCCAGGACACGGACCCTGTACAGTATGCCATTTTCAAAAAGGTTTTCGGAACCAGGGAAGGCACCCTTTTTCTGATCGGTGACCCGAAACAGGCCATATACGGTTTTCGCGGTGCCGATATCTTCGCATACATGAAGGCCAGGAAGGATGCGGCATTTCAGCACACCCTCATCGAAAACTGGCGTTCCGACCCCCGTTTGATTGCCGCGATAAATGCCGTCTTTGACGGCAAAGAGCTTCCCTTTGTCTATGATGAAATCCCTTTTAAACCCGCAGTCCCGGCACCAAAGAAGGACCCGGAGAAGCTTGAATTAAACGGAAAGATTGAACCGCCTTTTCAGATCTGGTTTCTTGAAGCAAAAAAAGTTGCCAATTCCGGAAAGCCCATAAGCAAGTCATTGGCAGGTCATCTGATTCCCGGGGCAGTGGCATCGGAAATTTCAAGGCTCCTCGCTCTTGGCAGGAAGGGTCTCGCCCGTTTAGGTAAAAAACCGCTCACGGAAGGAGATATGGCCGTACTGGTAAGAACCAATGCCCAGGCCCGGCTCATACAGGAGGCCCTGGCGGAACTGAATATCCCCGGTGTTCTTTTCAGTACGGGAAACCTCTTTGATTCCCATGAGGCCCTGGAAATGGAAAGGGTCCTTTTGGCCGTTTCCGACCCGAAAAATGAGCGTCGTATCAGGGCGGCCCTGACAACGGACATGATGGGGCTCAAAGGTGAGGACCTGGACATCCTGATGGATGATGAAACCGGATGGGAAGCATGGATCGCCGCATTCAGGATGTATCACGATCTCTGGAATGAGCGCGGCTTTATCAGGATGTTCCGTTATCTGCTGTTACAGGAAGAGGTCCTGCCCCGGCTCATGTCTTTGAAAGACGGAGAGAGACGCAATACAAATCTGCTCCATCTTACGGAGGTCCTGCAACAGGCATCTGTTGAAAAAAAGCTCGGCGTGACAGAGTCCCTGAAATGGCTTTCTGAACAGAGAGACGAGAGCGCACCCAGGCTGGATGAACACCAACTGCGTCTGGAAAGCGATGAAAACGCCGTCAAACTCGTCACCGTTCATAAGAGCAAGGGCCTTGAGTATCCCGTTGTTTTCTGTCCCTTTTCCTGGGACGGATCAAGAATCAAAAAATCCGACGAACCTTTTTTATTCCACAACGAAGACCGCGACAGGACCCCGACCCTGGACCTTGGCTCAGAAAAGAGGGATGAAAACCGCGCGTTTGCCGAAAAGGAGCTTTTGGCGGAAAACCTGCGGCTCCTTTACGTCGCCCTGACACGAGCCAAAAACCGCTGTTACCTGGTATGGGGCCGTTTCAACAAGGCCGGGACTTCGGCACCGGCCTATCTGCTCCATCAACCGGAATCCTTTGGTAACCGAAATGTTGTCCGGTCTATTGAAGAAAGGTTTGACGGCCTGACCGATGAGGCGGTTAAGGAAGAACTAAAAGACACGGTATCCAGGGCCGAAGGAAGCATCACCCTGTCAGAAATGCCGGAAGGCCAGGCGGGGGGCGAGGCATATACCCCTTTGCCCGGCAGGAAGACCGTCTTGAGTTGCCGTGAATTTTCAGGTGACATAGACCGTCTGTGGCGTATCTCAAGTTTTTCATCTCTCATATCAGGCCGGACCCATCTGGACGAAACCGCGGACCGGGACGCACTCATTTTCCCTGACGGCCGGGACCAGGAAGATCTCGATGAACCGGTGGTCAAGGAAAAGTCTTTGAACATATTCTCCTTTCCAAAGGGAGCAAAGCCGGGTTCCTTTCTGCATGACATCTTCGAGCACCTGGACTTTGCAGAGAAAGAACAGGCCGTGATGAAAAAACTGGTGGCCGCTAAACTCGATGAATACGGCTTTGAATCTCACTGGCTGGACACCATCTGTGACATGGTCATGAATGTCCTTGTAACGCCACTTGATTCCGAACTGAAAGGTCCGGTGCTTTCATCTATCGGGAATGAGGACCGGTTAAATGAACTGGAGTTCTATTTTCCCCTGAAGACCGTGAATCCTGAAAGGCTTAAAAAAATATTTCAGGCACATCCCGTATCTTCGTTTATAAAGGATTTTCCCGAAAACCTGGGAATGCTTCAATTCGCCCCGACAAAGGGTTTTATGCGGGGATTCATGGACCTGGTTTTTCTGTGGCGAGACCGCTTCTATCTGGTGGACTGGAAGTCCAATTTCTTAGGGGATAGCCGGAAGGATTACAATCAGGAAGCCATGGTATCGGCCATGACAAAGGAATGTTATATATTGCAATACACCATTTATACTCTGGCCCTGGACCAGTACCTGAGATTACGTATGCCCGGATACGTCTATGAAAAACACTTTGGCGGGGCCTACTATATTTTTCTGCGCGGCGTGAGTCCCGAAATGGGACCCGGGTTCGGTATATACAGGGATGTGCCGTCACCTGAATTGATAAAGACATTAGGAAGAGAACTTATAGAAAAAGGCTAAAACCCTTTCTCACGTTCCAATAATTCGCGAAATTTTCAAGCCCTTTTATAATGCCGCATGTTCAACTTCCGCAACAATTTTAGGGCCAATGTCATGTAAGGTAACGGCCAGTTCATATCTGGATTGAAGGTTCATCCAGAATTCGGCACTGTTGCCAAAATACCGAGCCAGCCGCAGGGCTGTTTCAGCAGAAATTCCCCGTTTTCCGTTAAGGATTTGAGTGATTCGTCCTGAAGGTACACGCAACGCCAACGCAAGTTTGTTGGCCGAAAGCCCTCGTTCCCTCATCTCCCCTTTCAAAATACGTCCTGGGAGAACTGGTTTCATGGTTTTTACCCCTTATGGTAATCGGTGATCTCAACGTCGTAGGCGTTCCCGTTTTCAAACCTGAAACATATACGCCAAGGGCCATTAACGGTCATAGCCCATTGACCTGCCCTGTCACCAGATAGTTTGTGTAGCCTTAGGCTTTTCAACGGGCTTAAATCGTTTAGAGATGTTGCAGCGTCAAGGGCAGCAAGCAATTCGTCTGCTGCGTCCATGTCAAGACTGCGAAATTTGGATATTTTTCTATCTACATGGGATCAAAAGCGGGTTTTATATTTGGGTTTTTCATCGGTTTTGACTTTAACAACTTTGACTTTCCACTTTCTTTTATTTGGACATACCGTTACAAGGAGGTAATGGTGAAAGCCTGTTTTTAGTAGATCACCGCCACCACCGCCAGTAATGAAATAGGTTACATTGTCCTTTTTATTTTTTTGAAAGATATGTTCATGCCCACTAAAAACGACATCGGTTCCAATATTGTTTAATAAAGAGGCGATTTCTGGTTTATCTCTACCATACCTCATCCCT
>DAOUXC010000240.1 GCA_030666795.1 Desulfobacteraceae bacterium | reverse complement strand
CTTTGCTGAAAGCCGAAAGCTCGCCCGCCGTTCTTTAAATTCCTAACAGAGCTTTCTTACAAATTGTTCAATTTTCAACATTCAATCATCACAGGTATTCCGTCTTCTTCCCATTATCCGACCAGATCTCCTCTTTGAACCTCCTGATATCCTCCCGGTACTTGAGGATGCACCCCACCGTCTCGACCACCACTTCCTCGTCCAGATGCTGTCTGTGCATGGCCATAAGGGCCTGTGCCCAATCCAAAGTTTCTGAAATACCAGGTTTTTTTAGAAAATCTACGGCCCTTATCTTCTGCATAAATCCGGTTACCTGTTTTGCGAAACGGGTTTCTACGCCGGGGAGTCGAGCCATGATAATACTGTATTCCTTTTCAAAGGAGGGGTATTCGATCCAGTGGTAAAGGCATCGCCTTTTAAGGGCGTCATGGACATCACGGGTACGGTTGGATGTGACCACGACCATGGGCTTGTTCTTTGCCTTGATCGGCCCTATTTCGGGAATCGTAATCTGGAAATCGGAAAGGACCTCGAGCAGGAATGCCTCGAATTCCTCATCAGAACGATCGATCTCATCTATGAGCAGGACAGGGGGTCTTTCCTCTGACCTTAATATGGCCTCCAAAAGGGGACGCTTTATCAGGAATTTGGGGCTGTAAATAGCCTGCTCGATCGCTTCCTTGTCTTTTTTTCCCTGCTCTTCCAGCCTTATATGCAGGAGCTGTTTGGGATAGTTCCACTCATAAAGGGACGTAGAGGCGTCAAGCCCTTCGTAGCACTGAAGCCGGATCAGGTCCGTTTTGAACAAACGGGACATGACTATGCCCACCTCTGTCTTGCCCACGCCCGGCTCCCCTTCCAGAAAAATGGGTTTTTCGAGACGGTGTGCTAAAAATAGGACGGTGGCTAAGGCGCGGTCGGCAATGTAATTGGCATCAGCCAATTCGGCAACCACCTGTTCAATGGATTCAAAATGAGTGTTCAAAATTCTCTCCTTTCACAGTATCCGACCTTTCTTTGATCATATTTGAAATCATCCTCACCCTGTGCTATAAGCCATAAAAAAATTGAGGATATCCACGAATGCCAATGAAATCACCAAGGAAAAAAAAGCCGCCCTCCCCTGCCCTTCAAAACCGGTTGTCCGAACTGGAGGAAAAAGCGACGCATAAGGGGATCCACATTCACTATGATCTACTCGAAGCAGCAGGCCTGAAACTCAAGGGAGGGATCTGTAAAATCAACGGAGAATATCACATCTTTGTTGACAAAAGGAAATCATTCGCTGACAGGATAGATTTCCTTCGGGATTATCTCGATAATCCGCTTCCCGATGATATCCCTAATCATTGACTATTAAAAATTGACGATTTCAGATCATCGATGAAAAATGACGATGCTATTGACCAATGGAAACCTAAAACATCAATCGAGAACCGTCAATAAAAAATCATTATGGTTGATAATTGGGTTTTCGGTCATAACGCAGGCCCTTTGGCTGTGCCAACCTGAAACATCAGATGCCGGACAGGATCTTTCCTGGTTGAACAGCATCACATCCACGGATGCCCTTGTTGTCGCAGACCCCGATGGCAGGCTCCTCAATAAAAAAAATGAGAAAATAAAACTTGTCCCTGCCTCCACGCTCAAGCTCTTGACCGCCCTTTGCTCAATCCATTACCTCGACCCCTCCTACCGGTTCAGGACGGAATTTTACATGGGCACTGACTCTAATCTTAAAATAAAAGGCTATGGAGACCCCCTCCTGATATCAGAGGTATGGCGGGAAATCGCGCATGCCCTCGCGAAAAAGGTCCGGGGTTTCAAAGACCTGTTATTGGATGATACCTATTTTTCACAACCCGTAATCATACCCGGGCGAAATCACTCGACCAATCCCTATGACGCCCCGGTAGGGGCCTTGTGCGCCAATTTCAATACGGTTTTTTTTGATCGCGATAAACAGGGCGGTATTGTCCCAGCGGAAGCCCAGACCCCCCTTATCCCGTACGCGCGAAAAAAGATCCGTTCGTTGGGGCTGAAAAAAGGCCGGTATACTTTTACCCACGACCAAGATGAAGCCGCGCGATATGCGGGCGAACTCCTGTTGCATTTCCTGAAACGGGAGGGTATAAACAGCCCCGGCAAAATTCGGCCGGGTGTTGTAAAACCTGAAGACAAACTGATATTTACATACCGGTCCAGGTTCACATTGGAGGCGGCCGTGAAAAAAATGCTGGAATTTTCAAATAATTTTATGGCGAACCAGATCTTTATTGCATTGGGCGCGCACCTTTACGGCCCGCCAGGCACACTGGAAAAAGGCGTCCGGGCAATTCACGGCTATGCGGAAAAGGAGCTTGACCTCAAGTCCATTAAGGTTGTGGAGGGGTCGGGTATTTCCAGAAAAAACAGGGTTTCGGCGATTGACATGCTCGCCATCCTGAAGCGATTCAAGCCTTACCGGCATCTTCTCAAAAGAAAAGACAACGTCCTTTTCAAGACAGGCTCACTTAAAGGGATCAGGACGCGGGCAGGCTATATGGAAAAAAATGGCCGGGGACCTTATTTGTTTGTTATTTTTCTGAACCGGTCCGGTCCGGATATGGATAAGTTAATGAGGAGTGTGAAAGGTGCCATTTCCAGGCAGTAAAAATATTTATTCTTCTCCTGCCACGCACACACGATTTCTGCCCTCTCGCTTGGCCTTGTACATGGCCTCATCGGCCCGCTTTATGAGTGACTCAGCATTTTCTTTTGAGTCCATTAATAAAGAAGCCGCCCCAAAACTGGCGGTAACCCGGATGGGCTCTGAGCCATCCTGTGGAATGATTTTCATCTCCTCCACACTCTTGCGCATCCTATCCGCAACGGCCCGGGACTGGGACATGTCCGCGCCCGGCAAAGACACGACAAACTCCTCACCCCCGTATCGTCCCACAAAATCATATGGCCTTGATGATCGCGTCAATTGATCGGTAAACTTTTGTAGCACGAGATCTCCTGCCTGGTGACCATAATTATCATTGATCTTCTTGAAGTAATCAATGTCGGTCAATAGGAGGGCAAGGGGTGAATTCTCTCGAACGCACCGATGGATCTGTTCCTCCGTCCTTTCGATAAAGGCTCTCCTGTTTAACACGCCGGTCAAAGAGTCAGTGGTTGCCAAATGCAGTATCTGCTGTTCCAGCTTGATAATCCGCTCACCTATCCTGATCCGATATTTCAGTTCTTCCCTGTCAAAAGGCTTGACCAAAAAGTCATCCGCTCCGGCCTGAAAACCTTGAATCACGTCTTCTTTTTTCCCCATTGCCGTTAGAAGAATGAAATAGGTGTAGCCGGATTTTTCCATTTCACGGATCTTGCGGCACAGGTCCGGCCCATTCATGTTGGGCATCATCCAGTCCGAAATGACCAGGTTCGGCGCATCCGGCTTCTGAAAAATCTCCCACGCCTCGCTGCCGTCACATGTAACTATGACGTCGTAGCCCCATTTACGCAGGAAGGTTTCCAACATACGCCTCGAGACAGGTTCATCTTCAGCAATAAGGGTCTTCATTAATGATCTCCGTTTCGTAACAGTTCACAGCCATTAGTCAGATATTTTTTCCGTGGTGAGGCTCCTCACTCTCGGTATTTATAATCGACTGGTCAACTTTTTTATCACAGCAAAGAGCGCATCCGCCTTTATCCGCTTTGATACAACCCTGCCCGCGCCAGGCATCAGGTATCCAGAATCTCCCTGATTTTCCCGGACAACTTTTCCATGGTGAATGGTTTTTGAACAAACCCGTCACAACCCCGCCCTAATATATTTTTTGCCTGGCCATCGATGCTATAGCCGCTTGCAAGAAGCACCTTTATGTCAGGGTTGATCTCCTTCAATCTGTCATATGTCTCTCCACCACCCATCCCCGGCATGACCATATCCAAGACGACCATGTCAATCCTGTCTCTGTTTGTCTCATAGACCTCTATGGCCTCTTTTCCACCCTGAGCCGTCAAGACCTCATAGCCGAATATCTCTATCATCTGCTTAGCAACTTTAACAATCATTTGCTCGTCATCTACCAGTAATATTGTTTCTGATCCCCGGGAGGTTTCAATGGGCCCTTCCTTTTCCTCTGTATACTCACTGACCTCCGCTTCTGTAGCGGGCAGGTAAACACTGAAAGTCGTGCCAACACTCTTCTCGGATTCAACATCTACGTATCCGCCATGTCCCTTGATAATACCGTAGACGGAAGCCAGTCCGAGCCCGGTCCCTCTTCCCATTTCTTTGGTGGTAAAAAAAGGTTCAAAGATACGTTCCTTTGTTTCATTGTCCATACCGGTTCCGGTGTCCCTGATCGTCAATAAGATATAGTTCCCGCGCTTAGGCGCATACAATTTGCCTTTCATTTCCTCGTGGTTGGTATTCCCCGTCTTCAGGAAGACACTCCCGCCGGCAGGCAAGGCATCTGCGGCATTGATAAACAGATTCAGTAAGGCCTGTTCCATCTGCCCCTGATCCGCCTCAATGGGAAACAGTTCCTCGTCAAGCTCCCGGTGAATCGTGATTTCCTTTCTGGCTCTGCCGAATGTATAAGCTATTTCATTTATCAACCGGTTAAGATCGACCGGCTTGATCTCATATCTGCCTTTCCGTGCGTATCCGAGAAGTTGGGAGGTCAGCTTGGATCCGCTTAGAACCCTTTTTTCAATACTTTTAAGCCTTTCATGATTCGGGTGTGAAGGGTTCATGCCTAAAAGAGCTAAAGAGACGTTTGCCTGGATGGCCATGAGCAGGTTGTTAAAATCGTGGGCAATGCCGGCAGCCAGAGTGCCTACGGCTTCCATCTTCCCGGACTGGAGAAGCTGGACTTCCATGCGTTTTTGATCGGTCACGTCGTTCAAAATAACAATAGCCCTATCCTCTTTGTTTTTGAGGGGCTGGAAGTGGAGCGAGACCTGCCTGTCGTTCAGTTTTACGGGCGAATCAATGGGAATTGTTTGTGCTCCACTGAGCACTCTGTCGAGAAAAACCTTGATCCTACGGCGATCCGGTGACGAAAAAAGATCAATGAAATTTGAGGCCAATAACTCTTCCTCCGGTTTGCAGGCCAAGGAGAAAGCGGCCGGGTTGGCATAAACAATTTTTGCTTCAGGGGTGAGTTCCAATATCCCTTCAGACATGCTCTCCAAGACAACCTCAAAATGCCTTTTGACGGAGAGTAATTCCCTGGTTATTTCTCTTGGATATATTGCTTCAACCCCCACTGCTGCTCCGAGCGGGTGAGATGAAGTCCGACTCGATTGTTCAATCGCATCAAGGACATTCCGTGCCATTTCCTCAAGCGGGCCCTTTGCAATACATAAATCTGCTCCGTATTCAGTGAAATCCTCATCTTCTTCGGCAGCAATGGCGGAAAGGATAATAATATAAGCGTTTTTAAATTCCGGCATTTTACGGATAATGCGGCATAGAGTTTTCCCTCCGATATTAGGCATTATCAAGTCAATAAACATGACGTCCGGGAAACAGGTCCCCAGTATATCCAGGGCGGATATGCCGTCTTGTGCCGTAAAGACTTCATGTCCTTCTTTTTCAAGCACACCCGTCATCAGCTCCAGTATCAGACGGTCGTTATCGACAACTAATACCTTCTTACCCATGAGGCTACCTCCTTGCTAACCGATCTTTGGATATCCCGGTCAAATCCCGGCATGTCTTTCTCGATATCAGAGGGGGATTCTTCAAACGTGACAAATGCACCGTTTTCTTCGGCCGTTATTATTCTCTGGGCCGGAAATTTGGACGGCCACCAATCCAAATGATCCCCGACTAACGATGCCCGAACATGGAATCACTCTTCATTCAAAATTTGATAAAATCGTAAAAAGTCTTTATCTTTTTTTAGACTACGAGATAGATATAACGCAGATTGTTCCTCTTGTTAAGCAATAAATTATAAATTATACACCTTTAATCATATTTAAGACAAAATTACGTGGCTCATTTGGAAAAAGGGCACTTCAAGTGTCCAATTCAGAAATGAGCAATTTTTTACAAG
>DAOUXC010000257.1 GCA_030666795.1 Desulfobacteraceae bacterium | reverse complement strand
CCCAGATGTTGGAGGATATCTTTGCCCACTTCGGCCAGGACTGCTTCGTCATCAATTAAAAGGATGCGTTCGTTTCCTGAAGGTAAAGGCTTTTTAACCCCCTCCTGCCCTTGAATCTCCTCCTTCTCTCCTTCAATGACCGGAAAAAATGCCTGAAAGGCCGCTCCTTTTCCCGGCTCGCTCTCTACGGTGACGGCCCCTCCGTGTTCTTGAACTATCCCACGTAACACGGTAAGACCCAGGCCCGTCCCCTCCCCCCCGCCCATGGAGGCACAGTACCGGCCAAAGCTACGCTCCATGTCCCCCGGTTCTATTCCGTATCCTGTATCCTTCACTTGAAGTCGAACATAGGCGCCCGGGTGAAGATCATTATGTAAAGCGGCCATTTTCTCGTCAACAGCCACTTTTCCCATTTTGACATACATAATCCCGCCCTTCTCTCGCATGGCGTGTTCTGCATTGGTGCAGAGATTCGTCAGTACCTGGTGTATCTGCGTGGGGTCTCCCTTGATAAGCCCCAGGTCCTTTTTTATATAATGCCTGATCTGAATAGTGCTGGGCAGAGAACTCCTCAGGAATTTAAGGGCCTCTTTGATGACAGGACTGATGGACATGGGGACGTGAACCTGGTCCCTTTGCCTGCTGAAGGCCAGGATCTGCTGCACAAGGTCTTTTGCACGCATGCCTGCCTCTAGTATTTTCTCTATATGTCTATGCAGGGAAGAGTCTTCAGGCGTTTCCGGCAGGGAAAGCTCGGACAGGCCTATGATAGCGCCGAGTATGTTGTTAAAATCATGGGCAATGCCGCCTGCCAGGGTCCCGATTGCCTCCATCTTCTGACCCTGTCGGAGGCGGCCTTCCAATGCTAATTTATCGGTCATATCGGTAACCAATGCAAAGGAACCGAGTACCTCTCCTGATTTATCCTTTATTGTCGTGGCATTAAAGTGGGCTTGCAGGTCTTGGCCGTTCTTTTTTTTAAGGATAATTTCATAACTGCGATGGAGCGTGGTGGATATCTTTGAGATTTGCTCAACAAAAATTTTTCGGTTTTCATCATCAACCAGGTCAAAAGGTGTCTTGCCTAACATTTCATTTTGACTGTAGCCAAGCATTCTGCAAATGGAATCGTTAACTTCGACAATTTTGAGTTCAGGATTTAAGAGCGTGTATCCTTCGGATGTGGTTTCAAGAAGGGTTCGGTATTTTTCCTCACTCTTTCCAAGCGCCTCCTCTGCCTGCTTGCGTTCGGTGATGTCGGTGCTGATGCCGCAAAGCGCAATCGGCTGTCCCGCAACGCTCCTGACCACTTGCGTCCTGCAGTCCAGGACACGAGTGCTCCTATCCGCACGA
The DNA here is from genome assembly GCA_030666795.1 of Desulfobacteraceae bacterium. Lineage (GTDB taxonomy): Bacteria > Desulfobacterota > DSM-4660 > Desulfatiglandales > Desulfatiglandaceae > JAIOSR01. The sequence goes on along the minus strand of DAOUXC010000257.1, from coordinate 4,265 downwards.
AAGTTGGTTACCTCCCCGCGCCATGAGCCGTCTTGCAGGGTCTTACGGATAATCTCCTCCTGGGTCGCGCCCGTCGAGGCGTCCTCGCCTAAGATGGAGATGTGTTGACCGATCAATTCTTCGCGGGTCATCCCAAGCATCCGAAAAGCAGCGTTGTTGATGTAAGTTATGTTCCCTTCGAGGTCGGTTACGGTGACTCGATCTTCGATCTGTCTGAGGGTCAGCGAGTGAAGACGAAGGCTTTCTTCGGTCCGCTTATGATCAAGACGTTTTTTCTCTAATTCTCTTATTTTCTGTTCCAGTTCTTCATAGGTTGGTTTTTTCATCGTCAAGACATCCTCCAATAAAAAAATTCCCGGGCAATCTTGTCAGCTTCGTAAAAAGCCTAAAAGTACTTCATTGCGAGCCCCGCATAGAGGGATAAGCTCCGCGAAGCAATCTCATTGTCTGTAACAGCTTGAAATCAGGAGATCGCTTCAGCGCTTCGCTGCTCGCAATGACAGATGAAATGACTTTTTACGAGATCATCAATCTTATATGATGCACTTCTGCCGGTTAAAAAGTAAGAGCATACCCAGTTTATGCATATGTATTTAATCCTGACATCTCAGCAAAGTCGGGCAGCTTATACCATATGTTCACTTTTTTAACCAAAAAATAAATCATCTCCCCGATTTTTGGTTTGCCAAGGGTCGACTATCTAGAATAACTATGTGTTTTTCCTCCAATTTCAGGATATTTACGCCACCGTTTTTGGCGGGGCCACTCAGGGCATCAAACTCCCCCTCCTGTTTTTCATTTCAAGGGTGTTTTTGCCCTGGTTTCAACGTTAAGTCGATATTTCTACGGGATAGACGAACCGGCCCGGAGGGATAACCGGTCCAATATGTGGTCTTTATCTTTACATGGAGGACAAGGTTTGGTACAGGATATCTATTCAGGACTATCAAAGGTGGGTGCCGCCGGTGGATTCTATCGGCTGCGCAGTACCTTCGTCATGGCCTTCAGGTAATTGGCAATACTGATAACCGGTTGAGTTTTAATTGCTTTCATGTTTTCAATATTCAGGATCATTCGATATTTTGACGCCGTGCTTTATGGAGGAGTGCTACATGACTGAAGTCGTTTGGGAGGAGGAAAAGGAGAAAAGAGAGGAAGAGGCCCTGGCGGAACATGCCCGGCTTTCCAGGCTGTTCAGGGAGGACCGGTTTGGCTTTGAACGTGAAAGAAAGCGAATGATTGATGAGATCATCAACAGCGCAAAAGATGAGGCAGAGAAGAACAGACTCCGGGCATTAAATGATTCCTGGGTCAGGACGTTTAAAAATGCCGGGTCAAGACACAACCGGTTTGTCATGGCCCAGAGCCTTTTCTGGGAGCATTTTCATGAGGTCTGGCAACCGACCATGGAGCATTTCGGCACTCCCAAACCAAAATCCTGACCTGTCCTGTTGAGGCTGTATCTCCTCGGATTAAGTTGATAGATAATCTCAACTACGAACCTGACAATCTGAGTCGTTACCTTATTCTTTATCCAGAATATCCCGTAATATTCGTGACAGTTGTTTCATATTGAACGGTTTTTGGATAAAACCTCCACAACCGCGCTCCAGTATCTCGGCCGCCTGACTGTTGAGGCTATAGCCGCTGGAGAGAAGGACCTTAATGTCGGGGTTTATCTCTCTCAATCTGTCAAATGTATCCCCACCGCTCATATCCGGCATGATCATGTCCAGGATGACCATATCAATTTTGTCTTTATTCTTTTCGTAGATCCCGGTTGCCTCTTTTCCACTTCTGGCTACGAATACCTCGTACCCCAATTTTTGTAATAGTTGTTCACCTATGTCAATAATCATATCCTCATCATCTACCATTAAAATGGTTTCGGAACCTTTCGGCATATCTTTAGATAATTCTTTTTCTTCAGAGATCTCCTTTTTTGAAGCCGGCAGATAGATGTTGAAGGTGGTCCCTTCACCTTTTTCACTAAAAACATTAATGAGCCCGCCATGATTTTTGATGATCCCATATGCGGAAGCTAAACCCAAACCAGTACCCCGGCCCATCTCTTTGGTAGTGAAAAAAGGATCAAATATCCTTTCCAGGGTATCCTCATCCATGCCGATTCCGGTGTCCGTCACGGAGATTTTGACGTATCTACCCGGCTTTGTATCAAATGGTTTTATGTAGTCTTCGTCAAGACTGACGTTTTCTGTTTGAAGGTATAGCTCTCCAGCGCCGGGCATGGCATGCCAGGCATTGACATAGAGATTCATCAGAACCTGTTCCATCTGACCCCGGTCCGCCTCTATTGTCCAGAGGTCCTTTTGGAATTTCCTGTGAATCTGGATCTCCTTCTTTGTGCGGCCGAACATACGCGAACTTTTCTCTATCATTTCGTTAATTTCAGTCGGTTTGACTTCATATTTACCTCCTCTTGCAAAACCCAGGAGCTGTTTTGTGAGATCTGCCGAACTCTTAACATAGTCCTCTATCCCCTTGAGGTGTTCAAAATCCGGAGAGGAAGAATCCTTGTCCATCAGCATCAAAGAGGTGCGTCCCTGAATACCCATGAGCAGATTGTTAAAGTCATGGGCAACACCACCCCCTAAAGTACCTAAAGCCTCCATCCTTTGTGCTTGTTGGAGCTGAGCTTCGAGTTTCTTACCTTTCTCAGTCTCTCGGTCTCTCTGTAGCCTGGCATTAAGTACCGGAGCGATGTAATCGGAGATGCTTTCCAACAACTGCTTGTCATTCTCATCATAGTCTGTCTTTTTGTTGCCCACAAGCAAATTACCAATGAGTTTACCCTGATGGATGGTAGGCACGTCTAAGGCCTTTGTTATCGGTATATGTCCTTCGGGCACTTTGAAGGGCGTATTGGAATAGAGCGTCTTCTTTTCAATCATGGCCCTGCTCCAGATGCCGCCCCATTGTTCGCGTGGAAATATGATGTCTTTATCCGGAATCTGACACTGGTCCCAGATATCTCTGGTCATGGTAGGACAGACCAGGGATCCTCGCTCATCGATATATCCGAAAATGCCGAATGTGCTTTTCATGGCCTCAAGGACGACATCTAACACCCTCGCATACATTTCATTATCGGGTATAGTAAGAAAAATATTAGCGATCCGGTTTCTTATATTCAACTCCAGTTCAGATCGTCGCAGCGCCCGCGAAGCCTTCCTTTGTTCAGTAAGATCAAGTGTCATCTCAACAACACCTGTTATTTCTCCTGTTTCATTTTTTATGGGGTATCCATTTATGACCCATGTCCTTCCATCAGGTGTCCTAATTTCATCCTGCTCCATTTCTCCTGCTTCAATGGCTTTTGCTACCGGACATATCTCACACTGTTCTTCTCTACCGGCCCAGATTTCATAACACTTTTTTCCTTTCAAATCTTCCGGGTCCTTATCAACAGAGTCGGCAGCGGCTTTATTCATCCATAAGACATTATGGTCCGTGTCCTGATACGCCACCAACTCTGACATGGTGTTCAGGATACCCGACATTTTTCGTTCGCTTTCCCGCAGTTTCTCTTCGGCCAGCTTACGCTGTCTTATGTCACGGGCCACACCTATTCTGCCTATTTTTTTTCCATGATCATCAAACAGTGATGTCACTTTCAATTCGACAGGGATCGTCTTTCCATCCTTATGCTTGAGCTCAACTTCATAAATAGGGATTGTTTCGCCTGAAAGACCTCGTTTGAACCGATCAATCGTTGATTCCATGTATTCAGGGACAAGGATCTCAGTGAAAGGGCGCCCTATAAAATCCTTTGAACGGTATCCGGTAACATATTCAAATTCAGGGTTAAGAAAGGTGAACCTTCCATTTGTATCTAAAGTAAAGACGCCATCGCTCATAGTTTGAACAAGACTACGATATTTCTCCTCGCTCTCCCTTAATGCCTCCTCAGTTTCCATTTGTTTCAAATGTTCTAATCCCATCTGTGCTACCATCTCCGCAAAGATGGTGAGAAAATCGAGAATGGCAGGAAGATTTTCCTCTGTCACTATCGGAACCGCAGATAAAGCCTCTAAATAAACCGTTTCCTCAAACCCATATGTATCAGTCTGCTGACGAAAAAACTCCCGATCGGGCGTCTTAAGGAGGAACTGCCCAACAAAGACATTGGCTATATGCTCATCTTCGATGATGATCGGCGATGCAGCATCAGTCAGGCCATTTCGACATTGGTAAATAGAGAACCGTTTTCCCTTCTTTAATTCATTAGCCAGTTGCGTATCGCT
>DAOUXC010000181.1 GCA_030666795.1 Desulfobacteraceae bacterium | reverse complement strand
TGGGGGAGCTAAAGATGATGGGCATAGCCGTACCCGAGGAATACGGTGGGGGAGGTATGGACTATGTGAGCTATGTGCTTGCCCTGATTGAAATTTCAAAGGCATGTGCTTCAACCGGTGTTATCATGTCCGTGAATAACTCGCTCTACTGTTTTCCCGTGGACGCATACGGCACGGATGAGCAAAAGAAAAAATACCTCTATCCCTGTGCTTCCGGTGAAGCAATCGGGTGCTATGGTCTGACAGAGGCGGGTGCCGGTTCGGACCCTGCAGGCATGCGTACCACGGCAGTAAAGGATGGAAATGAATGGGTTGTTAATGGGGAGAAAAAATTTATTACCAACGGTAATGTCTCATCCTATGCCGTGATTGCGGCCGTAACTGAAAAAGGCAAGGGATACAAAGGGATCAGTTCCTTTGTGGTGGACCTCGAGAATACGCCCGGCTTCAAGGTTGGACGCGTGGAGGATAAATTGGGTATCTTAGCCTCCGGCACGGCAGAAATGATTTTTGAAGATGCCAGGCTGCCTGCGGATGCCCTTCTTGGAAAAGAGGGCGAGGGGTTCAGGCAGATGCTTACCACCCTTGACGGCGGCAGGATGGGTATTGCCTCCCAGGCCCTAGGAATCGGTCGGTCCGTTTTGGAAGAGGCCGTGGAGTACGCCAAGACGCGGGAACAGTTTGGTAAACCCATTACGGCATTCCAGGCCATTCAGTGGAAACTGGCCGATATGGCCACGGAATTGGATGCTGCCGAACTCTTAACCCTGAGGGCCGCATGGCTGGAAGACAACAAAAAACCGTATGAAAAGGCGGCGGCCATGGCAAAGATGTATGCCTCTGACGCGGCCATGAGGGCGTCCATCGAGGGGATTCAGGTCTTGGGCGGGTATGGCTACTGCAAAGATTACCCCATGGAGCGGCATATGAGGGACGCCAAGATATGCCAGATATATGAAGGTACGAACGAGATTATGCGACTGGTAATAGCGAAAAACCTTATTAAGAATTGACGATTGAATATTGAATATTGAAGATTTAAGGGTGTCAATCAACAATAAACAATCGTCAAACAAAAATGATGGTCTCGTAAAAAGTTAAAAAATAATTTTTTGTCATTCCGTCTCGGATCTGGGTCCGGTATGAAGATCAAGCCGGAATTCAGTTTTTCCAGAAACTTATGACTGACCTGGACCCTGGCTGCAGTTTACCCCGCACTTGATGCGGGGCCAGGGTGATAATTTTTTACGATTGAATCAAAAATAGTCAATCGTCAATCGAAAATAGTCAATCCCAAAAGGGGGTGCATCATGTCCTCTGTTTTTGATCCGAAGGTTTTTGAAGATGTAGAAGAAGGGCATAAAAAGTGGGAGAAAAAACTGGACAAGATTTTTTCTTCCAAGCCTGAACGGCTTGAAAGGTTTTCCACTGTCTCGGACAGGGAGATCAATCGAATCTATACCCCTGAAGACGTCAGGGATGCTGATTTTGCAAATGACATTGGTTTCCCCGGCGAGTATCCTTTTACCCGGGGTGTTCAGCCCTCCATGTACAGGGGACGTTTCTGGACCATGCGAATGTTTGCAGGGTTGGGGAGCGCAAAGGATACAAACAAGCGGTTTCATCTTTTGGTGAACCAGGGTCAGACCGGGCTTTCCACGGCCTTTGATATGCCCACTTTGATGGGATATGATACGGACTCCCCCAAGGCCAGGGGCGAGTGCGGCAAATGCGGGGTTGCAATTGATTCTTTAAAGGACATGGAAGACCTGTTTGAAGGCCTTCCCATTGACAGGATCACCACGTCCATGACCATCAATCCGGCTGCCTCGATTCTTTGGGCCATGTACATCGCTGTAGCGGAAAAAAGGGGCATTGACAAAAAAATTATCGGCGGGACAATACAAAATGACATGCTCAAGGAGTTCATCGCCCAGAAGACCTTCATGTGCCCGCCCGTACCTTCGGTCCGCATCATAACGGATACCGTGGAGTTCGGGACTAAAGAGGTGCCCAGGTGGAATACCATAAGCATCAGCGGGTATCATATCAGGGAGGCCGGGTCCACGGCGGTCCAGGAACTGGCGTTTACGTTGGCGGACGGCATCGCTTATACCCAGGAAGCAATCGGTCGCGGTTTGAACGTGGATGACTTTGCACCCCGTTTTTCATTCTTTTTTAATTCCCACCTTGATTTCTTTGAAGAAGTTGCCAAGTTCCGTGCGGCCAGGCGCATATGGGCCAGGGTCATGAAAGAGCGGTTCAAGGCCAAAGACCCAAGGTCCTGGTGGCTGAGATTTCATACGCAGACTGCCGGATGCTCGCTCACCGCCCAACAGCCCTACAACAATGTGGTAAGGACGGCACTCCAGGCATTGGCGGCGGTTATGGGTGGGACCCAGTCCCTGCATACAAATTCGTTGGATGAAGTCTTAGCCATACCCACTGAAGAAGCCGCAACCATTGCACTCAGGACACAGCAGATCATAGCAGAGGAATCCGGGGTGGCCAACACCATTGATCCCCTGGGGGGCTCTTATTTTGTTGAGACCCTGACCAATCAGATGGAGGAGGAGGCACTTGACATCATTCAGAAAATCGATGACATGGGAGGCATGCTTGCGGCCATTGAAAGAAATTATCCCCAACAGGAGATCGCTGATTCGGCCTACCACTACCAGAGGCAGATCGACGAAAAAGAAAAGACCGTAGTGGGTGTGAACAAGTACGTCACGGATGAGGATATTCCGGTCGAGGTCCTTGAGATTGATGAGGAGCTTGAAAACCTACAGATAGAAAAAATCAACCGGCTCAAAAATGAGCGGGACAACAAACTGGTGAAGGAGAGTCTTGAAAAGATCGGAGATGCTTGCGCCGGGACCCTGAATGTCATGGAACCTCTTATTGAAGCGGTAAAAAATTACGCCACGCTGCAAGAGATATGTGACGTCTACAGGCAGGTGTATGGTGAATACAGGGATCCGGGAATCTATTAAGACAAAATGCCTAAAATAAATTGATTTAGCTCATTTTTTGTAAGAGGGGTTTATGGGAAATAATAGAAGAGTCAGAGTAATGGTTGCAAAACCGGGATTAGATGGTCACGACCGGGGTGCAAGGATTATTGCGAGGGCATATCGAGATGCAGGTTTTGAAGTGGTTTACTCGGGGCTTCATCAGACCCCTGAAGAGATTGTCGAGGCCGCCATCCAGGAAGATGTTGATATGATCGGGCTTTCGAGTCTGGCCGGGGCCCACAAATATCTCTTTCCCAGGACCGTGGAACTCCTGCGTGAAAAGAGTGCGGAAGATATAGTCGTATGCGGAGGAGGGATTATTCCGGAAGATGATATCCCGCCACTCAAAGAAGCGGGCATCAAGGAAATTTTTACGCCCGGCACGGCATTAGATGATATTGTCAAATGGGTGAAGGAAAACGTAAAGCCGAGGTGAAACTGAATCATTATGACTGATGTAGCGGAAAAGATTGTTAACGGCGATGTGCGGGCTGTAGCCCGTCTCATTCGCGATATTGATGACGGTATGCCCGGGGTAAGACAGGTTCTGAAGGAACTGTATCCATCCACGGGAAATGCTTATATATTAGGTATTACCGGGGCCCCGGGAGTTGGAAAAAGCACGCTCGTGGACCAGATGGTCAGCCATTTGAGAAAGCGCGACAAGACCGTGGGCGTCCTTGCCGTTGACCCTACAAGCCCCTTCAGTGGCGGCGCAATTTTGGGAGATCGCGTCAGGATGCAGAGACACAGCATGGACGAAGGGGTCTTTATCCGGTCGCTTGCTACTCGCGGCCATTTCGGCGGTCTGACCCAATCCACCCGGAGCGCCATTGATGTCTTTGATGCCATGGGCAAAGATTATATCATCGTGGAGACAGTCGGCGTCGGTCAGGATGAGGTAGACGTGGTAAAAAGCGCGCACACCACGATCATAACCGTGATTCCCGGAATGGGTGACGACATCCAGGCCATTAAGGCCGGAATTCTTGAGGTGGGCGATATATTCCTGATCAACAAGGCGGATAGGGAAGGCACGGATAAGACCCTAAGTGATTTGAGATTGATGATCAATATGGATCATAAGAAATACGAGGAAGGCAATTGGAAACCGCCGATTCTCAAAGCCCAGGCCGTGTTTGACAAAGGTGTTAAAGAGCTTCTTGAGGAAATCGATAAACATAGAAAGCATCTTACCGAGCATTGCGGTGGATGGCAGGTCAGGAGAAGGGAAGACAAGGTTCGCCAGGAATTGGGGGACATGATAAAGAGCCGGCTTATCGAGGAAGTGTTAGGCAAAATTACGGAAACCGGTGATTTTGACGAGGCTGTAAATTCCATAGTGGAGGGAAAGACAGATCCCTATACTGCCTGTGACAAGTTGGTGCTCCCTGCAATAGGCGTTTCTACCGGATAGGACATCCTCCTATATGCCTCTCATTTGCCCTCCTGTGTCATCATGCCCTGCAAGGGCCGGAAAGGGTAGCTTAGAAAATATGTCGGGTATCTTTTGGTGGATACGGCAGGTAGTTCTCACACTGATGGGTTGTTTTTTCCTTTTTTTTGGAATTCAACTTCTGATTGCGGCTTACCGGCTTAAAGACCCATTTTACTTCATCATGACCTTTTTCTCTTCCAATTTGATAATCCTGATAAGCGCTACTCTTTTAGTTGGTTTTGTCTACCGAATGGTGCGCATGTATAAAAAGATCAAAAGCAGCTAAAACTATTGAATTACAGATATTTATTCGAATTAGTTTAAGCTATAAATTAAGCAGATTGGGGGTACCCATGGCCACACGAAAAAAGACCCAGCCCATAGGTAAGAGACTATTAAAGATGAGGAGGGAGAAGAAGCTGACCCTCAAGAATCTTGCCAATGAAACAGGCATGACCACACAATATATCTCCCAGGTGGAAAAGGGAGAGGTGACCCCGCCGGTCTCCGTTTTACTTCAGCTCTCGAGGGCACTTGAAATAGATTCAAGCATCCTTTTAAAAGAGGAGAAGAAGAAGGCAGGCAAAAAGACCAAAGACGATTATCAAAAGAGAACCGAGGACTATACATATACGATCCTTACACCTGAGGCCAGGCATAAACATCTAAAGGCCTTCAAGATCGTTATTGATCCCAAGTCGGATCACAAAGGGGTGAGTTACCAGCACTTGGGTGAAGAATTTCAGTATGTACTCAAGGGGAAGGTAGAGGTCACGGTCGGTGACAACAAAAATATCCTAGGACCCGGCGAAAGTCTGCATTTCAATTCCTCCATTACCCATAAACTCCGAAACATAAGCGCGGAAAAGGCCGAGTTGCTGGTAGTGCTGTATACGCCTTAGAAGGCCGCCGGAAAACCTGCATCTGCTGTATGATCGGCGCAAGGCGCAGGGCGAAAGGCGCACGGAAACGATCATCGATTACATCAGCTTGGACACTTGTTTTACCTTGTGCCTTGTGCCATGAGCCTTTTGCCGGTCTCATTTTACATCTGCACATTTTCAACAGCCTATAGAATATCAGTATTCCGATAGGCTCTTAGTAGGACGTCATATCAAACTTACAAAACGCTGAGGTGTATCAATGGCCTATGAATTGACTGAAGAACAAAGAATGATCCGGGCAATGGTGAGGGAATTTGCCCGGGAGGTCCTTTTGCCTACCGCCGCAGAGAGGGATATTACAAAGGAATTCCCAAGGGAGAATATTAGACAGATGGGTGAACTGGGTCTCATGGGAATGAACGTCCCCCCTGAATACAATGGCGTGGGAGCGGATACGGTGAGCTATTCAGCAGCGTTGCAGGAGGTTGCCTATGCATGCGCCTCAACGGCCGTGGTCATGTCGGTCCATAACTCGGTGGCCTGCGGACCCATCTATCTTTTCGGATCAGACTACCTCAAAGAAACCTATTTAAAACCGCTGGCCGCAGGGGAGAAGATCGGGTCTTTTGCGGTAACAGAACCCAGCGCCGGTTCAAATCCGGCAGGGCAGAAATCCAAGGCGGTCAGAGACGGGGACAGTTATGTGATCAACGGGACCAAGATGTTCATTTCAACCGGAAAGAATTCGGATGCGACGGTTGTGACCGCCTATACGGACAAGGATAAAAAGCATCGCGGCATAAGTGCCTTTATTGTGGAAAAGGGTACCCCCGGCTTTTCTGTTGGAAAAGAGGAAGAGAAAATGGGGCTCAGGGCCTCTGATACGGTGGAATTGATTTTTGAGGACTGCCGTGTACCTGCAGAAAATCTTTTGGGCGAGGAGGGAGACGGGTTTAAGATTGCCATGGTTTCGCTCGACGGTGGGCGGATCGGCATTGCATCCCAATCGGTGGGTCTTGCCCAGGCATGTTTGGATGCCGCAGTAAATTATGCGAAAGAAAGGGTCCAGTTCAATAAGCCCATTTCCCAGTTCCAGGGGATACGCTGGATGATCGCGGACATGGCCACACAGATCGAGGCGGCCAGGCTTCTGACCTTTAATGCCGCTGCCATGAGGGACAGGGAAGAAAATTTTTCAGCGGCCGCCTCCATGGCAAAGGTTTTTGCCTCTGAAATGGCAAACAAGGTCGCCTACAAGGCCCTCCAGATCCACGGCGGGTACGGCTATATCAAGGAGTTTCCAGTAGAAAGATACTACCGCGACGCAAGGGTCTTCACCATCTATGAAGGCACTTCCGAGATCCAGAGAATGGTCATTGCAAACAATGTGATCGGAAAGTGACCAGCAAACCCCGGCGTTTTTGGATTTCCGTCCTCGGTAGTCCCGCCTGAGCGGGAAGGGGGACGGGCATGCTATCAACTTTTTTCTCCTTGATAAATAACAAGAAGTGTGATACGGATCAAATCAATGCAAAATGACATAAATTCTGTTAATAATTGATAAATTAGCAATAAATCTTCTCCATAATTTTATCAATTCGTTTTTTTCCTTCATAATTCAGGATCATCCGGTTAATGAGTACGCCCCAAGGCTACAGATGATTGCGAAATTGAAGGTTTAAGAGGTCTTTTCTTCAACCTTCCCATCTGCCGACTTAACATCTGAACAGTTTTGCAGTACTCATTAACCGGATGAACAATAATTCAAAATCTCGTGATTTTCATGACCATCTTGTTTTACCAAGATTTGGACGGACACGACCTTGTCGCCTTTGGCTCCGGCTCGGGTGATCTCGTCGTGGGCTTTTAACGACGTTCTCATGACTTGAACGTCAATAAGTGAGCCGCAGACCTCCTTAACGTAAAATTTCCTCAATCCCCAGCTTTGCGAATAATGGGTATTCATTATACCCATTTCATACCCATTAATAAAAATTTGACGAACGAAAATATTTTTTATTATAATAAAATAGATTTATACTGAATTGAAATTATTCGATGGTTTAATCACCTAGGGTTTAATTCCCCGCCGCTTGCGGCGAGTTGTCATTCC
>DAOUXC010000305.1 GCA_030666795.1 Desulfobacteraceae bacterium | reverse complement strand
TTTAACTTGTATGGCTGATGAACTTCAATAGATTGTAACCTTTGAACCCTGAACCTTATTTCAGGATATTTATGAAAAAGGAAGACAGCAATGAATGATGTGGAATTTTTATCCGGGGTTTCTATCTTTTCCCTTATGAAAAAAGGGGACCTTTCGCGTATAGCCGGCCTGACCCGGCGTCATTTTTTCCGTAAGGGGGACGTCATCATCAAGGAAGGGGAGCGGGATGGCAGGCTTTTCATCATCGTCAGCGGCGAGGTGGAGGTCATAAAGGGGCTGGGCAGCCAAAGCCAAAGGCATCTGCAAACCCTCGGGTCACAGAGCTATTTCGGAGAGATGGCACTTATTGATAATCTGGTTCGATCGGCCAGTGTAATCGCCGCTAAAGATACGGAGATCCTGTCCCTGGATCGATGGAACCTTCGTCAGGACATCGAAAAATATCCCTCGGTGGCCGTTGAGCTGTTGCAGATGTTGAGCCGGCGTATTCGGGCTATTGAAGAAAATCTGGTGAAGGTTCTGGGCGGGTTTTTGCCCATATGTGCCAATTGCAAGAAGATACGAGAAAGTGACGACAAATGGGTCCCCATAGAGGAGTATATTACGGAACACTCCGAAGCCGAATTCAGTCACGGTATTTGCCCGGAATGTGCCAAAAAATTTTATCCGGAATTCTACAAGGGTAAATAGTGTCGATCCGGAAACAACCAATTTCCGGATGGAGCTTTCAGCCCCAGTGAAATAGTCTTTGATTTCACGGGGCAAGCGGTCAGCGATCATTTGTTGTCTTGAGACATACCCATTAACCGGATGAATCTCATTTTTAAATGTTCAAAGGTGCTGAAGTCTAAGTTGAACGGAGGGCACAGGTAAATTTTATTATGGTGGTATTAGGGTAATTTCAATGAATATCAAGGAAAAACGGAAAACAGACAGGTTCGTCTATGAGGTCCCCGAGTCCGTATATGTTGAATTGAAAGTGAGAAAAGAACCTGAGAAGAAAGAGTTCTATGACCTGAAGGTAAAGGACTGTTCAAAGTATGGCCTTGGTATGTTGATAACTCAAAAAGATTTTGATCTGTTAAATACGTTGAAAAAAGGAGATACAATACAGGACATGTCGTTTTTTGCCACGTGGTCGGTGTTTAAGATCGATGGGACGGTACAGCATAAGACGAAAATCGAGGAGGGTGAATACAAAGGCTGCTACATTTTAGGGATAAAATCACGGGACATAATAAGCAATTGCAGGCCGGAATATTTTTGAGGTTTTCGTCGTTTTCAATTCAGACGGAATTTATCCTGTCCCTTTGTTTTTTGCTACCCGTAGATCTCGTGTACCTTACTCACAATGCCCTCTCGTTTTAAATAGGTGCGAGGATCAGAATCCGACATTTTAAGGATCTGCTTCAGGTAGTTTTTCTGTCTTTTAATGGAATCCATATACAAATTTGTCTTGATGCCCCACCGCGAGGCCAGGTGTAAACGCATAAACCGGTCTGTCATGTCGGCAGTTTTTTCCATGCGATGGGCTATGAAATCATAAAACCCCAAGGTTTTCCGGAGAAGGTCCAACTCGCTTTTGTAGTCACCCACCCCCCCTTCCTTAAATTCGTAATAGAGAAACAGGAGTTTTTCTAAATAGGTGCGGTCAGCCATCTGGGCTAAAATATCCGCCGAACCTAACAATATCCCGAGAAGTTCCGCCTCGGCAGTGGGGAAAGAAACGGCAGCCATGTCCACATTGAGGTCCGTGCAAAGGATCATGGCACGGCCCGCAATAATTTCTTCGTCGGAAAGGCCGTATTCCGCGCCATGGCATTCTAAAAAATCCATGCCGCGCTGAACATGGCCGATTGTATATTTGCCCCCCGTGCCCTCCTTGTCCTTATCTTCCTGGATATACCCGACGTCGTGGAAAAGCGTGGCTATCAATCCGACATTAATAAGTCGTCGGGTGAGGTCCTTGCCGTCAATGACGGCGCCGTGGATCAGCCGTGCTATGGCAATTAAGTCGTCTGTGGTGTGACGGAGGTCGTGGTACTCGGTATTGCAGGACCGGTAACAGGGATAGGTCCCCGTATAAAGGCTGACCGTATCATTAAATGCGGACGTGACCGGGCCGGAGTCAACATCGGGAGAAATGAGGCCGAGGATATAAATAACTTCCTCGAGAACGGCCTCAGGCGAATCCATTTGTATAAGGTCGGCAAGTTGCCTTTGCTTCATTATCCCTCCCTTTTAAATCCATTGGATATTAAGCAATTACCTTCTAATGAATTTTGCGCTAATCAATATGAATCTTACAGTATTATGCGCACATACGCAAGGACAACTATTTCCGGAATTTTTCGGATAACAGATTTGCAAGTCTCTTTGTGAATCCATATTCATCATACAACAGGGACAGAACATTTAAAGAAGGATCTTTAGGAGTAAAGATGGGTTTCATCCTGTTATTCGATGGATGAAACTTATAAGGCCGCGAAGCAATTTTTTATCTTGAACTGCATAAAATCTCAAGAAAAAATGAAAATGAACAGATAAGGCGTGAATACATGGATCCCTTCATCCTGAAAATATGGACAATCTTAACATGTTAGCCCTTTGAAAAACCGGGTAATATTCCAAAGTGCATAAAGCATTACGAATAATTTTGTTTTGAAGCTTCAGGTTAAAGTGTTAGCATATCTTCTTAAATTCTACGCTTCAACATGGGAAGAAAAGACGGGAGAGGAAACCATGACAAAGTTTAAGCTTTTCCGGCTAAAAAACGGAATGTACATTGCCAATTTGATCGCCAATTTGATCGGTGTCGGTGTCGTCCTGTTTTTGACCCGCGGTACGTCCTTATCTCAATCAATGGAGCTCATGGAATTGTCCCGGCGAATTCACATGATCTGGATGCCTTGCGCTTTCTTACTGCCCATGGTGATAGTTTTATTTTATGAGCGACCTATCCGGCGTTACCTGAGTCTTGAGTACCGGCACAAGCCGATACCGGATGAGATTATCATGCGGGCGCGAAGAAAACTACTCAACGAACCTTTCTTTATGATCGCCTTAAACCTTTGCATATGGCTCATCGCCGCCCTCCTCTATCCAACGATCTATTGGGTTTTTGATTTTGGGAAGCCCGTAATCCATCAGGCATTTTTCATTAGCCTGCACACGGGTTTGATTACAACGGCCGCAGCTTTTTTCGTGTTAGAGCATGTTTTACAGCGGAGGATAGTGCCCCACTTCTTTCCCGACGGGGGCCTTTATATGACGCCCAAGACCCTGCGTATACGTATCAGCACGCGTCTTGCCGCTTTCGTCTTTGCCTGCAACATGGTCCCGTTTATTTCCTTTCTCAATACAGTGCGAGGGACATCCTATACCAATCGTGACCCTGCCCAGGTATTGGAATATTTGCGATCCACCATATCAACCAATGCCCTCCTTTTCATGGGTGTCGGCATCTGGTTGACCTTTCTGGTGAGCACTAACCTTAGGCGGCCTTTGGAAGAAATCATTCGTGTTTTGCGGGAAATCCGGAATGGCAGATTTGATAAGAAGGTGCGCGTGACCTCCAATGACGAGATCGGTTACACGGGTGACGTGATCAACGGGATGACAGAGGGGCTCAAGGAGCGCGATTTTGTCAAAGAAACGTTCGGCAAATACGTGACAGAGGAAATACGAGATGAAATCCTTTCGGGAAAGGTATCCTTGGATGGAGAACTCAAGGAGGTAACCGTGCTTTTCGCCGACCTCAGAAATTTTACTCCAATGGTTGAATCCACCCCACCCAAAGAAGTGGTGAGGATCATAAACGGTTATTTCAAGGAGATGGATGAGGCCATCAAAAAATACCATGGATTGGTGTTGCAGTATATCGGGGACGAAATTGAGGCAGTATTCGGGGCACCGCTTTACAGAAAAGACCATCCTGTAATGGCGGTGAAGGCGGCCCGGGAGATGACAAATCGACTCCTTGCCGTCAATCAGGGTCTTGAACAGCGTGGCTATCCACCCCTTGGTCACGGAATCGGCATACACACGGGAGAAGTGTTGGCCGCCAATATCGGCAGTCCTGATCGCTTGTCGTATGCCCTTGTGGGTGATACGGTCAATCTTGCGTCACGCCTGCAGGGTCTCAACAAGGAATTCGGCACGGAAATCATCTTGAGCGCATCCACCCGAAAACGCTTGAATGGAAATTTCCCCTTGAAAAAATTGCCTGCCACCAGGGTAAAGGGCAAGAGCCGGCCGGTGGAGGTTTTTACCCTGGAGTAGGGGAACCGGATTGGGTTTGAGTCTCCTGCTTGACATAGATATTTGTTTCCATTATGTATTTTAAGACAAAAACCATTGTGCAGCCTTGGAGAACCGTCCTGCACGGAACAGATATAAAGATTTAGAAAAAGGAGGATGATTCTATGGAATATTCAATCAGTCCTGATGGAGAAAAATTCAAGATCCCTGATGAAGAGGATTACTCAAAGGAATACGAGCGGCTTGAAAAACTGGTAAAAGAAAAAAGAG
>DAOUXC010000158.1 GCA_030666795.1 Desulfobacteraceae bacterium | reverse complement strand
TACGGCAGGGTAAACGGAATTGCCGATTTGTTTTCCGGTTTTCTCTTTTTCCTTTGAGGCTGGACCCAAACCAAGGAACAAGTATTGGTCGGGCTCTTCAGGACCATCCACTATGTTGGCCACGTCTTCCAAATAGACAGGACGGTCTCCATGTATTCCCACTACCACACGGCCCAATTCAGCGGCATCACTTATAAATCCGCCTGTGTGGACCAGGATTTCTCCTTGTTTTGAAGGAAAGCTTCCGATCCTGGATTCCTGATTGGCGGTCTTCAACGCATTCGCAATGGCACCGGGATCCAGGTTAAAGGCCGCCATGCGAACCGGATCCAGGAGTACCTGAACCTGCCGTCTATAGCCGCCGATAATGCTGGTGGTCGATACATTGTCCTCACACTTTACTATATCCTCTACCTCGGCCACGACCCTGCGCAGGATATAATGATCTGCTTCATCTGCCCAGAAACTCAGCGCGAGGATGGGTACATCGTCAATATACCTTGGCTTGACAAGCGGGGGAGACACCCCTTGTGGAATCAAGTCATAATTGGCCGTCAGTTTGGACTGTAGCCGGACGATGGCCTCTTCCTCATCTTCCCCCACGAAAAATCGGACTATCACCAGTGACATTCCGGGACTCGAGGTGGAATAGACGTACTCCACACCGGGGATTTCCCACAGCAATTTTTCCATGGGTTTTGTGATGCGTTCTTCTACTTCTTTTGGGCTCGCGCCGGGCATTTGGACAAAGATATCGATCATCGGAACAATGATCTGCGGTTCCTCTTCCCTGGGAAGTACAGTGACGGCAGCCATACCTAAGAGGATGGAGGCGATTATGATAAGCGGGGTCAGCTTGGAGTCTATGAAAGCGCGGGCTATTTTACCCGCCGCACCAACCTTGGGATTGCTGATTGTTGATTGTTGATTGAACAATAAATCCTCCCTTGGGATTGATTACCAATAGTCTCGGAACTTGTACCATTGATTGAAATGATGGAGCTTTCAATGGCAGCTGATTTGTGCCATAAACATTGAGTGCTGGAGTAGTGGAGTGCTGGAATAGTGGTTAGTGGAAACCGAAAAAACCATCTTTTGTTCCCCAAAATCCAACAGTCCAATACTCCATTGCTCCAATATTCCAATTGTGAGCGAAGCGAACTCAATTCATGACCAACGAATAACTATTGAACAATAACACGTGCCCCGTCAACCAGGGCCGGCAACGGCTTCGCAACATAGCGGTCTCCCTCTTTAAGCCCGGAAAGGACCTCCACGGAATCCCCGGAGGTCTTGCCAAGACGAATAAGGCGGAAGTGGGCTATATTTTCGGAATTTACCAGGTAGAGGCCTGTGAGTTGCCCTCGAATAATAACGGCACCCCGGTTTATTAAAAGCCGGCGGCTGTGTCCCGTGGGGATTTGCACCCTTGCAAACATACCGGAGGTAACCGATCTTTCTATGGGAAGGTTGATCTTGACAATAAACGAACGGCTCTTCCGGTCGGCGCTGGGCACTATTGTGCATACATTTCCCTCCAGAGGCCCGGTTTTCAGGGCCGGAACTTCCACCAATACCTTCTGCCGAGGCTCAACATAGCCTATGTAGGTCTCGGGAAGTAACATATCTACACAAAAGCCACGCGTTGTTTCGATTGTAAGCAACGGGGTTCCCGGGGAAGCGAGGTCCCCTTTGTCAACTAATTTTGCCGTTATAATACCATCGTGAGGAGCTACTATTACCGCATCCTTTTTGGTAACACTCACATCAGCCAGGTTTGCTTCAGCCTGTTTAATCCTTGCACGGGCTGCCGCCACCATGGCCCCTGTCCTTTCCAGGGCCGCTTCCGCTTGCTGATAACCTGCTTCTTTTTCCTCAAATACCTGCGCACTCACCATGGCCTGCTTTTTGAGGTCTCTATAGCGTTCATAGGTGGCAAAAGAGAGTTTTTTTTGCGCTGCCGCGGCCTCACGGGCGGATATAGCCGCGGTCAGCGCCTTCCCGGCTTCCGCTAAGCCGGCTTCGGCCTTACGGACCTGGGCCTTTACCTGACGCTGGTCAAGGGTAATAAGGGCTTCCCCTTTTTTGACACGGTCTCCTTCCCGCACTCGAATAGATTCAACGGTGCCTAAGAGCTTGCTGGACAATTTACTGCTGATACCGGCCAGTACAGTCCCAACTGCCTCATAGATAACGGGCTGGTCGGTCATCCGCGCGGTTTTTACGTTCACGCCTTTCACCACAGGATGTGACTTCTTGGCGGTACCCGGTTCAATTTTGTCCTCACAGGCAGTCGGCAAAAGCATTATGAAAACTATCAAGAGATATAGAAATCGTTGTGTCATGAAACTCTCCCTCACGGTATATTAGTCTGTTATAAATCGCTCGTGACAAGAATCTGTGGAAAAAATTGTGTTCTACGGAAAAGGCCTCATAACCCGGTCATTGGGAATAACAATTAAAGTCTGGCCCACAGATTCTTGTGAAAAGCCCTAATGTTCATTCGACAAACCTATTACGTACCATCCGCAAGCTGTTGGGGTGGTGCATCTCATCTTCCATATCAACGGTATGGCATACGCGGCAGTTTTTATTTGCCCCTATGGGATAAGGATTCTTCTGGTATTGCATGGGCTGTATGACGTCACGGTCTTTTCCATAGGGATTTTGTGCGGGGTAAACGGCATGTGTGTTTCCATGACATCCCTGGCAAAGGATCCCTGCTTCATCCGCCCTCAATCTATAAAGGTCTTCAGGTCCTTTTGTCCATTGATTGAAGCCTGACGCGCCTTTCTCGGGCGCCTCGAAATCTACATGGCAATTCAGACAATCGGGTTCATTCATCCAGGGGGTTCTCGGTTTAATGTCTTCCTTTCTGTCCACAAGACGCGGTTTTAAATGGCGCATGAGCCTTTCAGCGCCTGGCTTTCCCGCCTCTTGTTCTTTTAAGAGAAGGCTCAGTGCATGGTCTTCAAGGGTACCGTGACACGATATGCAAGTCAATCCCATTCCGGCATGGACCCCCCTGAAGCATCTTGACCTTCCATTTGGGTGGGATGGATGACAGCTGTTGCAGGCTTCATCCCCTCGTCCGGTCAGATAATTGGCGTGCAGACCGTGCATGGCCGCAGAGAAGTTGAGCACGCCCGGTTTTCCTTCGGCATTTATTGCCGGGTCTGCATGGCAGGTCTGGCAGAGCATCAGCTTACCCCTTACAGCGGATTCCAAAAGATTAGTTGTGCTCATGCGGTCGTGGACAGACAGGATATCCATGGCCGTTTCATTGGAAAGTCCGGCCACGCCCTTTATCCGCCAGGATCCTCCATGACACGTTTTGCAGCCCAACTGGGTGGATGCGGGGGCGACGCATCGGGTTTTTGCAAGGAGTTTACCCGTATTTTTGTCTTGTGCCTCGATTGTAAAAAGCGGATAAGGGTTGTAGGAACCGTCAGCCCCGTAGGGAACGACCGGGATCAGTTCAGCCGTAAACACGCTGTGCGCTTCCCTAAAATTCATAGACCCTGACATGCCTTTCCCCGCAAGACCCGTATCGGGCTGGATAGCTCTTCCAAACAGGGATTCGGCAAATTTCCAGAATGGCACATGCCCGGATGGTCTCTCAAAGCCGGGTTCCACTTTATAGGACAGATCCACACCTTCTAATACAACCTCCGGGAGTTCCCCCCTCCTTATGAGCTGGGCATATATTGTATTACCGGGAGGCAATATGGAAAAATACTTGTCACTATCCGTTATGCAGTGCATACCGAGATCGTTCCAGGCAAGGAGAACATACTCATCCTTCTCATCATCAAATGACGGGATAATGGTTGGCAATTGGGGCAGTTTCATTATGGGTTCTTTTTCTTCCGCCTTTTTGTGCAACTCATTCACAATGTAGGAGGCCAGGGCCTTTCTTTCGTTTGTGGTTCCCATAAAAGGTGGCATGTAGTCATTTATTGTGCCGATTCCGTTCAACATGGAATCCATGCCGAAAAGGGTGAATTTGTCGGTTATGGGCAGGATGTCATTCATTAGACCTCCCACCGTATGGCACGGAAGACACTGAATGTTGAATATCTCTCGCCCGGCATCCCGTGTATTCGAATCCGTTAAGTCCCTGTTCTTCACCCATTTGGCCTTCCTGAGAAGTCCTTCTCTATTGATGTCATCGATTTCCGATTTCAACACGCTGTTGGAATACATATAACCATAAATCACATAAGGCCGGCGTGCCGCTTCACGAATCCATTCAAAACTGCCCATATAGAGGAGCCCCATAAACACAAAGACAACGGCAAAAGATCTCTTGATGACCGATGGCATCCTGATGGAAATTATAAGCCCGCCAAGAAAAAGGACCGGCATCATCCAGATAAAAAATGTGAAAAAGGGTATGATCTCCGGAGATCTTCCTAAAATCATGCTTTTTGACGAATCGGTAATGGAATTCAGATACCAGTAGGAAAAGACGGGCATCAAAATAACAGGGCCGAGAAGCCATCTGGCACAATAGCGCATCATGGTCTCCCGCAGGGCCCTGTCCTTTAAAAAGCTGGATGTGAGAAGACCGAAAATACCTGCAAACATAAAGGCGAGTAAGGTCCTGAAGAAAAGGGATGGTAAGAATGTGGGGTTAAAGAAGCCCTCCCAGAAATTCCCGGACACTGGCCAGGCACCGGGTGTCAGCATAAAGGCCACGATCCCGTTGATAACAAAGAGAGAAAGCCACGCAAAGATAAAATAGAACCAGCCTATGAGGAGATGATTCCTCCTATCCATTCGCCCGAATGTATAAAAATAAACAAACAGGGCCACGATCTCTCCGACGAAAAAGACCCATTCGGTTGCCCACCCGAACACAAAGGAATGGATGAGCACGGATGTCGCGGACGGATGAACAAGGGAGATGATGAACCAGATTCCAACACCGGTGATGCTTCCAAATACCATGGTCAGGAGAAGAAAAAACCTGGTGTGCCTCTTTGTGTAAGCAAGGATGTCTTTGGAATCTTCCCGGTACGCTTTCATTTCGGTAATTACGAGAAAAAGGCCTCCCCCGACTGCAAAATGGGCCACGTAGACATGAACAATAGAGATGATGGCTATGAGTAAACCGCCGCCGACCGATGGAATCCACCACACAGGATAGTTCACGGTTTATACCCCCTTTCCGCTCTTCATCGCCAACCTGAGAACGAACCCGACGATAGCAAGGCCGGCGACAAAACAGATGATAAATAAGATAAGGGGAGAAAACTGAGGAATAACCTTTAGGGACGACAGAGAAAAGTAGGGTTCCAGGTATGCCTTTCTCACAAGGTCCCTCATAATGACCATAAAGATGACAGTCCCTATTAACGAGACAGCGGTAGGGAGTAAAAGCTTTTTGAAACCAAAAAACAGGGAAAGCATCACGCCTGCCACGCCTGCAGCAAAAACAACCGAATGAAGAGGACGTCCGCCCATAAAAAGGATCATGATATGTGAAGGTAGGGAGATCAAAAACCATAAACCAATAACGAGCTGTGCCATGGTGGCGTAGCAGAACCATTGCATCCCCGTATCTATCCGATCACTTTTCTCCTCAATTCCCTTACGAATGTTAAACCGGGCCAAAAGGGCTATGAACAGGCCGCCAAGAGCGATGGATGCTGTGACAAAGTGGAGATACCTGGGAATCAGGGTTGGATCCGAAAGGTTCAAGAGTGTACCGCCGGGTTTTTGGAAATATTCCTTCCAGGCTTCGGGATGAAGCATGAGGGTCAGGTTGTTGGTAAACAGGAACCCGGTAAAAAGAAGGATCAGGACTGTAACCCCAATAAAAAGCGCGCGCGCCGAACCAAGGGCTTCATGCTTGAAATCGTATATATAAGCGCTGTAGTAGGCTGTAAGAAGAAGGGGAATTATAGAGATCCAGTACACGGCCATCAAAACGGAACTCACATAAAAAAAATGCCCGTAGATCACCTGCATAAAGAGCAGGGGAGCAACCCCCATATTGACTGTAAAGGCAATAGTATAGGGAAGCTTTTTTGAGATATCGGTTGTCAAAGACGATTTATGTTTCGGTCCTTTCAGGTGGGATACGAATGCTATAATGCCTGTTCCGAGCATGGTGTTCATGAAAAGAAGATGCAGGACAAAGGTCAATATGAGAAAAAATTGAAACCATCCCCATGGCACGGATATTGGATCAGGGGAGGGGATTAAATGGGCGGGATCCATGGCTTACTCTCCTTTCTACCTGTCAAATTCCGATCACCAAAACTCCCTGATATTCTGTAAAAGTATGGCACGCTCTCACACTCCATTTTGGACAGTTCGTTTGTCAGACAAGCTTATACACTGTGATCTCCGTGCTCTTTCCTTTGAGCGTAAACTTGCCCAGACCGGCCAAAGTAAAATCCTTACCTTTTATCAACTCCTTTGTGTCTTCACTTATGAGGATGTCCGTACCAAAGGTCTTGTTCAGGTCTTGAATCCTGGACGCGCTGTTTACCGTATCCCCCACCATCGAATAGGTGAGACGTTCCGGACTTCCCACACTTCCGGCCAGGACCTTACCCGTATGGATTCCTATGCCGTGTGCGATGACGCTTTTACCCGCGGACTTTCTTCTTTCATTTAGCTCTTTGAGTCTCTTTCTCATTTCCAGGGCCGCCGCAACGGCCATTTCAGGATGATTGGGCAGGTCCTCGGGTGCCCCGAAGACCGCTTCAATTTCGTCCCCTATATATTGCAGCACAATTCCCCCATTTTGTTTAATGGTCTGCTCCATTTCCGTAAAGTATTCATTCAGAAAACGGACCACATCTCCCGGTTCACTCCCTTCCACAAGTGTTGTATAGCCCCTCAGATCACAAAACAGGATCGTTACATCTCTTAATTCTCCTTCGATGCTTATTTCACCTTTTAAAATTTTATGGCTCACCTCCGGCGTCATATACCTTCCGAAACTGATCTGACAAAAATCTCTTTCCTTCAGGCCGCTTGTCATCTCATTGGTCTTGGCCGCTATCAACCCGAATTCGTCATTGCTCACCACCGGAACCCGGACCTCATAATTACCATTGCTGATGTCTTCCATAACCCCTAACTGGAGAGTAAGAATTGCCCTGAGATTCTGGGAATACCTGCCAAGGATGAAAAAACTCAAAAAGAGTAGAACCGCGAAAGCAAAAAGGATCTCCTTAAATATACTGAGGTAAATATTTGGATCGGGAGAATCGATGTGGCTGAGAAGATGTTTCATATCCATGTAAACCATCAACAGGATGACAATAACCATAAAACCCTGGACGGTTATCATAAAAAAGAGCATCTTCTTTGAAACAGAGAAAAACTTTTTTGGCGTGAAAGCAACCCTTGCCTTCATCTCTTTCATAAATTCAATGATTCTTTTTTCCATGGAAAGAAAGCAGAGCATACCACCGAATAACCCGAAAGAAATGCATCCTAAAAAAAGCTTAAACCCTGTCAGGACGGGAGATTGAGAATAAAGGATGTAAGATGCTGCCATAAGAAGACCGATCAGGAGCCATGTAAAAAGGTCTGCCCTGAATTCTTTCCATGGGAGTGAGTACAGGGCGGTGTCATGGTTTGAGTCCGGTTCACGCATATTTTGGGTATTCTTCTTAAACCAATAGATTCTGAGCGGCAGGGCTAAAATAATGGGACTAAAGGTATTCCTTGCGGCCTGGAGGTACCCGAAACATTCTAAAAAAGGGCAGACTTGTGATCCGTAGACAAGGAGGACAAAGCCAAAAAAGACATAACAAAGGCTGATACCGATCATGGTTGAATCCTCATCGCAATGCTCCCTTTTAATTAAATCCCGAGTAAGGGATTTTTTTAGGCTCCTCATTAGAATTTGTGGGTAATAATTTGTGTTTAAAGGGAAATGGTTATGAGGTCTTTTCCGAGTGACTGTCGGGAGGCCT
>DAOUXC010000230.1 GCA_030666795.1 Desulfobacteraceae bacterium | reverse complement strand
TTGTTTGATATTTGGAATTTGATATTTGGAATTTCAATAAGTCAATGAAACGCCAACAAAGCACATCCCCTTTGGAAAAACCAAAACCTGGTCCTCTGGTCCAGAATATTTATTTCTTATATTTCTTGATGACCCAGGGCGGTATCTTGTAGCTTACAATACCCTTGTAGGTGATCTCGGGCGCCCCTTTGGCGGCCACCCACTTATTGGGCCAGACGCCCTTCAGTACACCATCCTGCCACTGGACCCCAAGACTGGTCAGATAACCCGGACCCCATTTCAGATCATGAGTATGGCGCCCTTCGGCATCCTTATAGTATTTGACCGTGCCGGAGGGAGACTTATGCACGTCCTCCTCTATCAGTGCAACCAGCTTATCCGTGTCAAGTGTCCCTGCCTTTTCGATATTCGAGGCCAGGGTGTGTTTTATTGCCGTATACGTGTCCGCGGTGTAGGTGGGGGTCTCACCGAATCTTTTGACGTATGTTTCAAGGAATGGCTTGGTGAGCTCGGTGGACTCCACACCCCGGCAATAGGTATTCAGGGTCATCACATAATTCCCGTAACCCTGTGTGGCCTCCCAGAAACCGTCCTTCTGGGCCTCCACGTTGATCCCGACCTGTACTGCCGGCACCTTGAGTTCCCCGGCCTGCTTGGCGAAGGGAATTCCCACCGAAGAGGAAAAAATGGTAAAGATCAAATGTGCTTCCGCGCGTTGGATGGCGGAGAGTTCTGCCGACACATCCGTGGCCACGGCGGAAGGCCTCCACGTTCCGACTACTTCCATCCCCATTTTAGGTATGAATCCCTGAGCCGCCTTAATCATCGGATCTACCCACATGGCCTTTTCAGCCACGATAGCCACCTTCACCTTGGGTATGTTCAACACCTTTTTCAGTATTGCTCCGACAGTCGCCATTTGAATGAAACATGTTTTTACCAGGAACCTGGAGTTAAAGGGGGTGCCCCGGAAGAAATATTTATATCTCTTGTAATCCTCCACTACACGAAGGCAAAGCTTTGGATGGGCCGCGCCGCAACCGATAAAGATTTTTTTATAGTCCATGGCAATGTCCTGCATGGCCAGGACAGCTTCGGACCTGAACCCACCCACTACGAAATCCACTTTGTCGCGGGTCAAAATCCGTTCCATGGCATTGGTGGCATCCGTAACGTTTATAAATTCGTTGGAATCCGCTTTGACAAGCTCAACTTTCATTTTCTTGCTGCCGACCTGAATTCCTCCCTTGGCGTTGATCTCATCAGCGGCCATTGTGGCCCCGTTCCAGTGCCCCTTGCCCTGCATAAAATTCATAGGGCCTATAACGCCAATCTTGACAGTATCGGCGCCCCATGCCGGAAGACTTATTGTCATGACAAGGCAGACAGCCAGTAAAACGTTCAGTAAAAAAATATTTTTTTTCATAGCCTTTGCCTCCTTTTAGAGATCTATAGGGTTAAATTTGTTTGGAAGACCACCGAATAATACGCAGCCAAATTATCGTCTCATGAGCCGGCATCTCTATTTCAAATACCTTCTCAGACACCCAAACCTTCCCTTTTTAAGGTGCAAGCATAAGGGTGGAAGTGTAAAATCCAATAAATTGGCTAAAGCTGTCTTAAATATCTAAAAGTTACGGAATTGTTAGAATAGGTTAAAATAAAATTTATTTTGCTGATAAGCCATTCTCGTTTTTCACACTAAACCGTGATTTGGCACATACTTTCCCGGGTTAATGAATTTAAACTCTGCCGGAGGATTTTCCTCCAGGGCTTTAGTATGGAAGGGTTAATCGATTATTGTTTTAACTTGGCCGATCATCATTGTGGCCGTCTGCGCAGGGCGGACGACCGTGCCTGCCAAAGAAAACTTTTGACGTGTCCTATTGCGTATAAAATCAAAAGGGAAATGTCAAGAAAGATTTTATAATTTTTCCATCACCATTAAAATTTTCTTGACGATTTTGGAGCTTATATAATAAAAATAGAAAATAATCCAAGTGGCGCTATGGATAAAGCGCCATAATCTGCCCTCGATGTTGTGAAAATGACCATTCGGACCGTTAAGACACTAAAAAATTGGAGGGGATGACCATGAAAACAGAATACGAAAGCATAAATGTCGAAATCAGAAAGAGTGTGGCTGTCCTCACTATGAACAACCCTCCCGTAAATCAGTTGTCTCCTGATTTCACCAAGGAACTTAAGGATGCCATCAATGGTGCTTTTGAGGACCCGGAGATTAAGGCCCTGGTCCTGACGGGCACCGGGAAGAATTTCATCGCAGGGGCGGATATTACTCAAATATACGCGGTAAAAGAAAAGGAGACTATTTTTCCCGTAGCCTTGGAGATGGCGCGTTTTCTGAACAGGATTGAGCAAGGACCCAAGCCGGTGATCGCGGCCATAAACGGAAATGCCCTGGGTGGCGGATTGGAGATCGCGATGGCCTGTCATTACCGCGTGGCCGCCAAAGGGGCCATGGTGGGACAACCTGAGGTTCAGATCGGCGTTATACCCGGGGCAGGCGGTACCCAGAGGCTCCCGCGGCTCATAGGGCTTCCGAATGCCTTGGAGATGATGACTACCGGAATGCCTATCAACGCGGAAAAGGGCGCGACCAGGGGTCTCATTGACGAAGTGGTCGCCCCTGAGGAACTTTTGGAAAAGGCACTCAAGGCGGCCTCCAGGTTTGTTGCAGGCCAACTGAAAACCGGTGTGCTGATTACCGGAAACAGGTTGGACCGTCTCCCCAGCGCGGCTGAGAAGAAGGCAATTCTGGGTATGGCCAAGATGATGACCGCAGAAAAGGCCAAGGGATACCTTGCCCCCTTTAAGGTGATTGAGGCCGTTGAGAAGGGTCTTGGTTACGACATAGAGGACGACATTGAAAGAGAGGTCGGTCTGTTCTCCGAATGCGCAGTATCTCCTATTGCCAAAAACCTGATGGGCATTTTTCTGAACACCCGGGCCGCGGGCAGACTGCCCCGCATCAAGGGAATTGAACCCGCTAAGATCAGGAGGGTGGGCATGCTGGGTGGCGGGGTAATGGGCTCAGGCATCGTTAGTCTTCTCCTCAAGGGCGGTTTTGAAGCGGTACTATGGGACATAAACAATGAGGCCGTCGAGAAAGGAGTAGCAGCGGTCCGCAAGACATTTGCCTATCCTATCAAGAAAAGGAAAATGACCCAGGCCGATCTGGATCGGATGGCTGGTGAACTTTTGACCACCACAACCTCACTGGAGGACATGAAGGGTGTGGACCTTGTAATCGAGGCTGTGATGGAGGACATGAACATAAAACAGGATATCTGGAAGCGGCTTGAGAGCATCTGCAGGGCCGATGTAATTTTTGCAACAAACACTTCGGCCCTTCCAATCACACAGATGGCCTCGGTACTGTCCGACCCGGGAAGGATGATAGGGCTGCATTTCTTTAATCCTGCGCACCGAATGCAGCTTTTAGAAATTATTTGCGCCGAAAAGACATCCAATGAGACGCTGTCTACCAGCGTGGATTTTGCCAGAAAAATCAAAAAGGTTCCTATCGTGGTTAACGACGGTCCCGGTTTTTACGTGTCAAGACAGCTTGGGGGCCTTATGGCCGGATTTATTCCCCTGGTGGCCGAAGGGGTGGACCCGGCGATCATTGAGAATTCAATGGTCGATTTCGGAATGCCCATGGGACCGGCCACCCTTAGTGACCTCACGGGGATAGACATCAATTACCACGTGGCGAAGACCTTTGAGAGAATAATGGGAGAGCGTTACAGGATGCATCCTCTCACAGAATTGATTTTTAAGACAGGATGCTACGGCCGCAAGACAGGATCGGGCTGGTTCGACTACAGCGGTGAAAAGCCTGTTCCCAACCCCAAGGTTTTCGAGGTAGTGAAGAATTATCTGAAGGAGAACGGCATTCCACCGAAAGAAATGTCTAAGCAGGCGATCGTTGACCTTATGCTGGCCAACGCCATCAACGAGGCCGCCTATATGATTCAGGAGGGGATCTGTGACCGGCCCCAGGACATGGATCTGGCAATGATCTACGGTACCGGTTTTCCTCCATACCGGGGTGGTGTCCTTCGTTACGCGGATGCATGGGGCGCAAGTAATGTTTACGAGTACCTCGTAAAGCAAGAGACAGAACGTGGCGTCCGGTTCAAGCCCGCCAACCTGCTGAAGGAAATGGCCGAATCGGGAGACAACTTTTACAAAGAATAGTACCTAATCAGGTTCAAAGTTCAACGGTTCACAGTTCACGGGTTCAATGGTTAATAAAAGATGATCATCTCCCGATTAGTTGATCTATGATCAGGATTCAAGGATTCAAGGATTCCAGGGGTCAAGGCCTGCCCTGTCGCGACGCTATGATTACTTAAGATATAGGCTAAACCTCATAATGATGATGATTTATTGACAATCCAGTAAGGTTAATCGGTCTGGGCCAGGGGGTCGAGTGAACTACTATAAGAATTGTAAAGGTTTGAAGCTGTTGCGGAAATTATACGAACTCTGTTTAGAGATATAGAATAAAGGTAAAATTCTCAAGTAATAGGGGGTACGTCAGGGATCAAAAAATTGTTGAAAACGCTAATAAAGTCTGTATAAAACAAATCCTTGACCCCTTGGATCCTTGAACCCTCACTTGTGAACACCTGATAATGAGGAAATTTTTATGGCAGAACGATTTGTAAGCGAACGCAATTTGAAATTCATGCTTTATGAGGTCTTTGATATAGAGGCCTTTAACCGGTATGAGTATTTCCAGGAGCACGACCGGGAGATCTTTGACATGGTCCTGGAGACCGCACTAAAGATCGGCGAAGACTTGCTTCAGCCGGCACTTGGAGAGATGGACAAAAACCCGCCTGAATTTATTGACGGAAAGGTAAAGGTTCATCCAATGGTTGGGACATTTATGAAGGAGTGCGGAGAAGGGGGATGGATAGCTGCCGGCGCGCCCTTTGAGATGGGAGGTCAACAACTTCCTCTCATGATATCAGGCGCTTTTCGGTTCATTCTTTCCGCTGCCAACTATTCCGCCAGTGTCTATCCCCTGCTCACCAGCGGGGCGGCACACCTTATCGAGTCATTCGGCACACAGGATATGGTTGATACTTATATCCCAAAAATGTTTTCCGGAGAATGGCAGGGGACCATGGCCCTTACCGAACCACAGGCCGGAAGTTCTCTGTCAGACATCACCACGCTTGCCGAGCCCTCAGACAGTGATTACTACAGGATGCGCGGCCAGAAGATCTTTATCTCCGCCGGGGAACACGATGGCGTGGAAAACGTTATTCATCTTATGTTAGCCAGGATCAAAGGGGCACCAACGGGTGTTAAGGGAATCTCACTTTTCGTGGTGCCCAATAAACGGATACTGGAAGACGGACAGTTGATCCCAAATGATGTAAACGTGGCCGGGATTTACCATAAATTAGGATATCGTGGGTCCCCGATCACCCAGTTGAGCCTTGGAGAAAGGGACGACTGCCGGGGATATCTGGTGGGTGAGCCCCACAAGGGGCTTTTTTATATGTTTCAGATGATGAACGATGCACGAATCGATGTGGGTTTGAGCGCCGCCGCCATAGCCTCGGCCGCCTATTACGCGGCCCTGGAATACGCACGGGAAAGACCCCAGGGAAGAAGGCTTTCTGAAAAAGATCCCACACTGCCCCCGGTAAAGATTATAGAGCATCCTGACGTGAAACGAATGCTCCTTTATCAGCGTGCAATTGTGGAGGGTTCTCTTTCGCTGATCTTCCAGTGCTGTAAGTATTCTGACATGATAAGGGTTTCGGACGGAGAAGAGAAAGAACGATTCGGCCTGTTGCTGGATCTATTGACACCCGCGGCCAAGACATATCCGTCGGAGATGGGTATTATCTCGGTCAGCCAGGGTCTACAGATTTTAGGCGGATACGGATATTGTGATGAATTCCCCTTAGAGCAGTTTTACCGGGACGCACGAATACACCCCATACATGAGGGAACAACCGGTATACAGGGGCTGGACCTGTTGGGCCGAAAGGTCATCATGAAGGATGGCAGGGCGCTTGTACTCTTTTTGCAGGAGGTTGAAAAAACCATACATGAGGCGCAAAAAATTTCCGTGCTCAAACCTTACGCCCAAAGACTGCACGATGCATGTGAAAATTTGAAGGGGGTCACGTCTCATCTGGTCCAACTGGCGCTCAAGCA
>DAOUXC010000271.1 GCA_030666795.1 Desulfobacteraceae bacterium | reverse complement strand
TTTAAAAAAGATTCCCGCACCCCAAACCGGCCCCTGCCTATCATAAAAAAATTTCCCCCATAAATTCGATTCCCCCAAAATATTGAGCAGATCCCAGAAGCCCTTTCCCCCGCCACATTGAACCGTTACTGCCTATCATCCCTTTCTATTATCCAGCGAACCGCATCAAGGAGGTTCCCGGCAATATGAAAAGGCTTAAGCGGCGAACCGGGAAGTACATACTCAATATCGCCGCGCCCGTAGCCGGTCTTGACAAGGATGCCTTTAAGTTCGGCCCTGTGAGCCAATTCAATATCAGTGGACCGGTCACCGATTACATATGAATTGGTCATGTCAATATCAAAGGTCTCGCATGCACTCTTTATGAGACCCGTCCGAGGCTTTCTGCAGTCACAATCAGCAGTGTATTCCCTCACAACTCCCGTCCGGTAATGCGGGCAGAAAAATATCCCGTCAATAACGGCATTCTCCTTTTTTAGCAAACCCCTCATGTGCGAATGCACATCTTCAACCAGTTGCAGGGGAAAATACCCCCTGGCAACCCCTGATTGATTGGATACAATAATCGCAAGGTACCGGTGTCTGTTCAAAAGCCTTATGGCCTCGGCAGTGCCCGGGAGGAGAATAAACCGACTGATATGGTTAATATATCCCATCTGCTCGTTTATAGTGCCGTCCCTGTCCATAAAAACCGCAGGCATCTTCATTCCATATCCTCCCTAAGTGCCTCCATCGCGTTCCATACCTCTTCAGGTTCAATGGAAAGCATACAGCGAAAATCCCCGGGACAGGTGGGTTTCAGGCAAGGGGCGCATTCAATGTCATGCTTGACAATCCGGCTATTTGGTCCGCGCGGTCCCGTAGCCACAGGGTCTGTTGAGCCGAACACCGCCACAGTCGGCACACTCAGCGCAGCCGCCATGTGCATAAGGCCTGAATCATTGGTCACAAAAAACCGGCACCGGCTGATCACACCCATGGCCTCGCCGAGTGAAGTCCGACCACAAAGGTTGACCGGCCTGTTTTCCATAAAATCACTCAATCCCCTGCAAATAGCCATCTCTTTTTCGCTTCCCATGACCACGACCCTCGCACCCCACCTTTCAACGGCCCAGTCCCCTATCCTGGCAAATCTTTCCGAAGGCCATCGCTTTGCCTCACCAAAAATAGCACCGGGGCTGAGCCCGATCAGGAAATCGCCCTTTTTGATCCCGTTTGAATCCATTATACGCGAGGCGTCATCCAAGTATTTTTTATCGACATACAGAGACGGATCTCGGCTTACTGCCTTCCAGCCCATGGCTCGCAGGATGGAAAGGTAGTATTCCACCTGGTGGACCTTCAAAACCTCATCACTTCTGATGACCCGATGAGAAAGCAAAAACCCCCGGCCATCCGTATTATAACCGAGCCTGAATCCGGCCCCCCCTACATAGGCCAGAAACGCCGCTTCAAAGGCATTTTGAAAAAGCACGGCCAGATCAAATCCCTGTTTCCTGATCTCCCTGACAACCCGGATCACCTCAAAAAGGTTCCTAAGATAACGTCCTTTCTTCCTCAATATGATAACACGGTCCACAGCAGGATGTTTTTCGAGAAGCGGCAACATCCACGGTTTGCCCAATACAGTTATTGAACTGTGAGGGAAATTTTCTCTTATGGCCTCAAGGGCGGGAAGGGTCATGACCGCGTCCCCCACCCAGTTCGTGGCGCGCACTAAAATTCGTCGGACCCTGTTTTTGTCAATCTTTTGATTGCCGATCACTCGCATTTTTATTTTCTGTTTTTTTTACGCCTTTTTGCGGCCATATTGTCTTTAATCATTCTGAAAAACTCGTCCCGGCCTGACGTGAATTCAAAATTAATACTCAGATAGGCCATATCAGGGCGGTCTGCCGAAAAGGATGAAACCCTCATCCAGTCCTTTTCCGTGGTGATGATATATTCCGCACCCTGCTTCTCCTTCATTTGAATTAAGGCCTGGATATCATCTCGATTAAAAGGGTAATGATCCCTGAATTCCCCAAAATAAGCAACATCCGCGCCCAGCCCTATTAAGGTTTGTTTAAAACTTTCCGGCCGTGCAATACCAGCAAAGGCGAACACACGTTTTCCCTTAAGGAATTCGGGTCCATAAACCTCTTTTGAATGGGGAAAAATGACATTTTCCGGCACATGACCCGCGCAGAAAACCGGGATAGAGGAAAACTTTACCTTCAGAAAACCTGGCACTGTTTCCCCTGGGCCCTGCCCTTCACAACGTGTAACAATACACGCATTCGCCCTGGCCAATTGTTCGACCGGTTCTCTAAGAGGACCACGGGGCAGAAGATTACCGTTTCCGAGAGGATTTGTTGAGTCAATAAGAGCCAGATTCAGGTCCCGGTTCAATTCCAGGTGTTGAAAACCATCATCTAAAATAAAAAAATCGCATCCATATTTTTCATTCGCAAACAATCCTGCCAGAAAACGCTTTTTAGATACAACGACCGGAATACCCGAAAGCCTTGTTGCGAGAAGATAAGGCTCATCCCCTGCCTCTTCGGGGCCGGCCTTGACACGGTTGCCGTCGGATACGGCTAAAACCTTCGTCCTGTATTGCCCGCCATACCCTCTGGAAAGTACGGCAACCGGGTGACCTTCATTCCTGGCCCACTGTGCCAGCATCACAACTGCAGGCGTCTTTCCCGTTCCTCCGACAGTTATGTTGCCGACACTGACCACGAAACCCGGGAGGGATTCTCTTTTGAAAAGCCCGTATTCGTAACCCCACAGACGAAACCGGATACCGAGTCCGTATAAAGCCGAAGAAAAAGTCAGAAGCGGGGACCACAGCCCGGGTGATTTTTTCTGGTGAATGCGGTGCCATTCAGGTCCAAAACTCTTCATAGTCTGATCCCCCTGCGCCCGGAAATGCACTCTGCGACGCATGACATAACACTTTCCAGTGCCCCACGGTTTTTTTCCACAAATTCTTTTGCAAGCCTGCCCATGACATTGCAGGTTTCCGTATCAGCTAAGAGTGTTTTCATGGCCCCATAAAGCGCTTCTGAGTCCTTGACCCGCCATCCACCACCAGCCTCCACCAACAATTCTGACATGAGAACAAAATTATGAGTGTGAGGCCCAAAGAGAACCGGACAACCAAAACCGGCAGGCTCTAACAGGTTATGTCCCCCAAACGGTACCAGACTCCCTCCCACAAAACTCACTTTGCTTATCCCGTAAATGCGCCCTAGTTCGCCTAAGGTATCGAGTATCACCACATCATATGGATCCCCGTTCTTGGGAATCCCGGTTTTTAAAACGGCCTCAAGCCCCATGTCCCGGGCCTGCACCAGGATGTCTTCGGATCGTTCAATCTTTCTCGGGGCAAGGATAAGGCGCAAATGAGTAAAAGACGAGCGCAGTTTTTTAAAGGTCTTTAGCAGTGTCTCCTCTTCACCCGGGTGTGTGCTCCCGACCACCCATATCATATCTTCAAATCCAAGATTCAATGCGCGCAATAACTTCTGATGCTCTTCACCGTCCATGGGGACCCAGTCGCGGTCATACTTGATATTCCCGACCGTCCTTACTTTTGCCGGTT
This sequence comes from Desulfobacteraceae bacterium, assembly GCA_030666795.1. Lineage (GTDB taxonomy): Bacteria > Desulfobacterota > DSM-4660 > Desulfatiglandales > Desulfatiglandaceae > JAIOSR01. The sequence continues at coordinate 1,714 of DAOUXC010000271.1, read as the reverse complement.
CTATTCCGGTCCCCAAAAGTCTTCTACTGTCCAAGTCGGATTGCATAAGGCATGTTTGAAGAGGCCTAAACATCATCCGGGTAAAAAGAGGAAACCTGCGATAGGACTTGAAAGTCCGGGGAGAAACTCGGCCATTGACCAGGACACTCTTTATTTCCCTTTTTCTCAGATAATCAATAAGCCCCGGCCATATATCAGTTTCAACAAGAATAAAAACAGAAGGCCGAATATGGTTCACCATCCGTTGAATACACCACCAGAAATCGATGGGCATGGGTAGCAGGACATTGACATTGCCCTTCAACTCCTTTTGGGCAACGACCAGGCCTTTGGAAGTGGTCACGGTGAAAACAATGCCTTTGTCTGGATATTTAAGACTGAGGGCCTTTACCAGGGGAATAGCTGAAATAACCTCACCCACGGAAAGCGCGTGTATCCAAATATTTTCGCCTTTAACAGAGGCCGGGGGTAAAGTAAGCGAAAGTCTTTCGGCAATCCGCTTCCTCCTCTTTATAAACGGAAGAAGCGGAAAAACCAACAATAAGACAAGGGTCCACATGAAATGGTATAAAAATATGAGCATATCTAAAGTGTTGAGTGAATCGTGTTGCGGGTTACGGGTTGCGAGTTGCGGGTTTAAAAAAGGGAATAATAATTTCTCACATATAAATTACTGGCTTTTCGAGGGCCCGTGTAATTGCTTTCTATTTTATTTGCAGGTCGAGCAGCAAAATAGAATGGATTTGTTTAATCCCCTGAGACAGAATGGGAGTAAATCCTTTGACACTCAACTCGCAACTCGTAACCCGCAACTCGTAACCCTTTACACCCTCACGGGCAGTTCTATAATAAAAGTAGTCCCTTTCGGTTGATTATCCTGAACCCGGATAAATCCGTTATGGTCCGTGATGATAGTATTCGCAATGGCAAGCCCCAGGCCGGTGCCCTGCCTTTTTGTGGAAAAGTAAGGCTCGAACAGGCGCATTTTATGCTCCGGAGATATGCCCCTCCCGTTATCAGCGACTTCAATTCTTATCATCTCAAGGAGATTGTCGTAATTGAGATCTATGACCACTTCTCCTTCACCATTCATAGATTCAATGGCATTGTCCAAGAGATTGATCATCACTCTTTTTATCTGTTCTCTGTCTAAATTAAAAACGGGAACTTCGTTTAAATCATTGAAGGTAAGCTTTACATGTTTATGTGCCTCCTTATAGAGGCTCAGGGATTCCCTGATGATCTCCCGGATATTTGCCGGGACCGGATTGGATGCGGGCATACGGGCAAACTTTGAGAACTCATTTACCAGCCCCTTTAACTCCTCCACCTGTTTTATTATCATCTCGGTGCACTCCTTGAATACCCCCTCATCCTCTTTTTCAAGCTTCTCTCCGTATCTTTTCTGAAGGCGTTGTGCAGAGAGTTGGATCGGTGTCAGCGGGTTCTTGACCTCGTGGGCTATGCGTCTTGCCACTTCCCGCCATGCGGCCATGCGCTGAGCCTTTTCGATCTCGCTCAAGTCTTCAAAGACCGCAACAAGACCAAGATAGTTCCCTCTATCATCACGGAGCACGTTCAAGGACACGAGCAGAATCAGCCTTTTGTCTGCCACGGATAACCTGATTTGTTTGTTTAAAAAGCCTTTCCTAAAAAGGCCTCTATCGCTCACGAATCCGTCAATTACCTTGATGTAATCTTCCGGAATTATGTG
>DAOUXC010000092.1 GCA_030666795.1 Desulfobacteraceae bacterium | reverse complement strand
CTCTCAACCGCCTTTCCCGCCGCATCACGCACTTTGAGGAGGTCATTTCCGTCCGTGGTGTAACCGGGTATTCCATATGCCTTTGCCCTGTTTGCAACAGAGCCGCCCGCCAGTGTATATTTGGACGGTGTAGTTGATGCATAGAGATTGTTCTCGCAAACAAAGATAATAGGCAGTTTAAGGATCGCGGCCATATTAAGTGCCTCATGAAACGGTCCACGGTTGGCAGCGCCGTCACCGAAGAATACCACACCTACCTGGTCCGTTTTTCTCAGCTTAGCGGAAAGCCCGGCACCGATAATTATGGGGAAACCCCCTGCGACAACACCGTTTGCCCCGAGGATGCCGATGGAGAAGTCGGCGATATGCATGGACCCTCCCTTGCCTTTGCAATATCCTGTCGTTTTTCCCAGAAGCTCGGCAAACATCAACTTGGGATCCGCCCCCTTTGCGAGCATATGCCCGTGTCCACGGTGGGTGCTTGCCACATAGTCGTCCGCATTCAGCACGGAACAGATCCCAACGGAAGATGCCTCCTCTCCGATGGACAGATGGATAAAGCCGGGAATAAGATTTTGAGAAAACAGGTCTCCCGCCTTCTCCTCAAAGGCCCGAACCAGCAACATCTTTTTAAAAAGGGCTAATTTTTCTTTTTTGTTCGTCTTCACTTCTTTGCTCTCCTTGTCTAATGCTTATATGTTTGGGACGCAGATTGACGCGGAAAAACGGAGATAAAAAATGTTGAAAATCCGCCTTTACCTCGACGTCAGCATTGCTACTTTTGGGAGGGTATAAACACCTCCATGTCCACATCCGGATCATAAGTGCGAACCATCTTCACTCCTTTCACCTGGCTGATCATGATCTCACAGGTGATCAATACCGGGTTTTCACCTTTTATCAGGTGACCTCCGTGAACATTTCCATCTTGATCACTCAGCAATCCATGCATGTGAATGAAAAGGTGTCCGTTTTGTTCCCGGCCGATTGTCCCTTGCGCGGAAAGAAGCTCCAGAGGACCGTCAAGATTTATCGGATCACTGTAGCCCTCGCCAACCTTAGTTTTCAGTGGAACCGCAATCAGAAATGAGGCCTTTTGAAGACTCCCGATGCAGGAGGAAATAGCGCCGCTTTGTATATCCAGAGCCCGACACGCTTCCTCGATTCCTTCAATAATGTCGGACCCGGGCAGTACCCTGATCATGACTAATTTGTTCAGTTTTCCTTCCGAAAAAATTGTCCCCATCCTTTTTGCCTTTTATCAGTTTTTTTATCACCACCACTTTAGTCACTTTAGACACTTCAAACTTTAGAAACTTTTCCTACGGGGTATACAACCCCGCCTTGATCGGCAGATACATGGACAGAATGGGAAATAGAGACAAAATAAGCAAAACAATGGCGTCCATGATCACAAAGGGGATGGCCTGCTTTGCCACTGAGTCCAGGTCACCCTTTATCAGGTTGGCCGCTGTAAACAGGTTCACGCCAACCGGTGGTGTCGCCTGGCCTATGGCCAGGGCAGAGATGAAAATAACGCCGTACCATAAAGGATCAATTCCAAACGCGGTCAACACCGGTATAAGTATGGGCATGATGAGATAAGAAATAGAGATCGCGTCCAGAATCATGCCTAAGGCCAGGAGCAACAGGTTTACCAGAATAATCATGACTGCGGCGTTGGGTGATATTCTAATGATGGCGTTGGCCGCAAGATCGATAACGCCAATGACTGATGCGGCCCAGGTGAAGATCCCTGCAAATACAACGATGAACATTATAACCGAACTTGTTACACTGGCATCAACTAAGATTCTTATAAGATCACGCCACGAAACGGACCGGTAAATGAAAACCGCCACGAAAAGACTGTAGAAAACCGCCACAACAGCCGCTTCAGTAGGGGTAAAGATACCCGCGTATATGCCACCCAGGATAATAACAGGTGCAAGAATGGCCCATACTGAATCTTTGAAGGCTAGGAGTATCTCTTTTGGGGTGCCCCTCCTTTCCGAGCCCCGGTATCCTCTTTTGCGCGATATGAGATATGCCACGAGGACCGTCCCTATCCCAGTGATAAGCCCGGGGATAATACCCGCGACAAAAAGGGCGCTCACTGAAACGCTGGTGATATTTCCGTAAATAATAAAAGCGATACTTGGAGGTATGATTATGGATAGATCAGAAGAATTGGCAATGGTTGCCCCTGCAAAGTGTTTATCATATCCGTGCTTTATCATAGGAGCAAGGAGAATCAATCCCACTGCCGCCGTTGTTGCCGGACCTGATCCGGAAAGGGCCCCCCAGAACATGCAGGTAAACACTGACACCATGGCCAGCCCGCCAACCATTCTTCCTACTAAGAGTTCAAAAAAGTGGGCAATGGTCGCTGCAAGCCCGGCCTTTTCCAAAATGACCCCTGCTAAAACAAAAAATGGGATGGCAAGCAGGGGGAATGATGCAATACCCGTTAAAAAGTTCACCCCTAACATCCCTATGCCGAGATCAAACTGGAAGATGGTAAGAACAGCGGCGATTCCAAGAGATGTCCCGATAGGTGCCCCTAATGCCATAAGAACCAGAAAGACTAATGAGATGATGACGATTTCCATTAATTGGCTTCCTCCCCCTTTAGCCCGTCTAATTTTGTGGACGCATCTCTGTAGATACCCGCGAATACAAAAACGGAAAAAACAGGAACGCCTATGTAATAGATCCAGACGGGAATCTCCAAGGCAGCGGAGGTTGCCTGAAAAATGGTGAGTTCGTCATATATGGCCTTTATCATATATATGTCTACCAACAGGAAAAGGATGGCGCTCATCGATGAACAGAAAAGGATCACAAGTCTTTTGAATTTTTTTGGAAAAATATTATAAAGGGTAACCATGCCTAACTGGCCTCCACGCTCAAAGGCAATGCCCGAGCCTACAACGGTCAGCCAGACAAACAGGTTGATCGTGATCTCCTCTGTCGCGGCAAAGGAAAAATGAAACAGATAGCGACTTAGGACATTAACAAAGGCAATGGTTGCCATGGCAAAAAGCAGGATAGCGGCTATCCAGTGGTCTATCCTGATATGTTCATTTTTTGTCTCCCTCATTAAATTTTCCTCATTGCAGAAATAAAATCTCCCCTAACCCCCCTTTAATAAAGGGGGGGAATAGTTGGTTCCCCTCAATAAAGGGGGGAATAGCCGGTTCCCCTTAATAAAGGGGGAAATAGTCCAAAGTCCCCCTTTTTTAAAGGGGGATTCAGGGGGATTTTGAATGTAACCCTGCTTGGGGCCGGCCACGAAGGCTGTCTAATCAACAATCGTCAATTGCCGTCTCTATCTACCCATATCGGCTTTGGCCTTTTCATACAGGTCTTTCCCGATCTTGGGAATCCATTTTTCATAAAGGGACTTGGTGGCCTTTATAAAGGCGGCCCTTTCTTCATCTGACAGAAAGGTGACGGTCATTCCCTTACTTTCCATAAATTTTACAGGGTTGGGGATTTTCATTGTATAGTTGAATTCATTCTTCAAAATGTTTAATGACTTATCTCCATCAAGACCGGAGCGGCACAGGGCCTTCTCAAACCGGGCCGATTCTACAGCGGCCTCCCGGATAGCCTTTTGAATGTCTTTGGGAAAGGCGTTAAACTGCTTTTTGTTCCAATATACGATTACCGGGTCCACGAGATAGTTCCAGAATGTGGCATACTTGTGATACTGCCAGATTTGCACGGGGACAAGGACCCCGACAGGATTTTCCTGGCCATCCACTACGCCCTGCTGGAAAGCGGTCACTGCATCGCCCCAGTTCATATTGACCGGGTCTGCACCTAATTGTCTGAAAGTATCGATGAAAATTGGACTGCCGACAACACGGAGCCTCAGGCCCTTCAAATCCTTGGGTGTGTGCAGGGCCCTTTTGCTGTTTGTGACCTGCCTGAATCCGTTTTCAGCCCATGCGAGACCCACCAGGCCCTTTTTATCCATGGCCTTAAAGATAGCCTTTCCTGTCTGGCCATTTTCCATCTTATCAAGGTTTTCAAAGTTATTGATGAAGAATGGGAGTGAAAAAATATTCATTTCCGGCATAACTGGAGATGAGTTGATCGTGGATTCATAGGCACAATCAATGACGCCGCTCGCGACCATCTGGGGAGATTTCAACTGAGCCCCTTTTAGAAGGGCGCTGCCATAGTATGGTTTAATATTGATCTGGCCGTTTGTCTTCTGCTTTACAAGTTCGGCAAACTTGATAGCACCCATGCCCCAGTAAAATTGAGGGCCGACATTTAGTGTCAGCTTATACTCTTTCTTGAATTTGCCAGCCTCTGTTAATGGTGCAAAAAGCATTAATACGGAAGCGCACAGAGCAAAAACAAAAATACACCTGATATAACTATTTTTCCTTGTCATGATAAGTTGCTCCTTTCTTTTATCTTTAAATTTTGAAGTTCGGAAGTATAGTTTTCACCTCCTTTCATTTTGTGTCCCTTTATTTTTTCTTCCTTCCCGATTTAGATTTCCCTGCGGGAAGGTCACTATATTGAAAAGTTCCTGTCCACCTGCCGGGAATCAGGTGAACGTGCAAAGCCCTTGCAGGCTTGGTTCCCATGTTTATACCTTTGTGAGGGACAGTACCGTTCCAGTAAGCAGCGTTGCCTTTTTTCAGTATGAATTCCTCTGATCCTAATTTCAGCTTTATCCTCCCTTCAAGCACGTACATGAATTCCTGACCATCATGTATCCTTGCCTCCACCTCTTTCCCCTTGCCCACATGCGTTACAATGGCCGGCTCCATAAAGGGATTTTTCATCCCTTCGGCTAAGAGTTCGAGTTTATAGGCAATTTTATCGTGCGGTCCCGATTTTGAGACAACAACGCGCCGCGCACCCGGGTGGGTGACTATGTACCCTTCTTCTTCATGCTCTTTAAAGAAATAACCGACTTCGGTATTCAGGTTGTTGGAAATGGTCTGCAGGGTTGGGATGGAAGGCATGGTGAGGCCGTTTTCGATCCTGGAGAGGAGACCCGGGGACAAACCCGTAGCCTCCGCAAGTCTTTTCTGGGTCAGGCCCGATTCTTTGCGAAGCTCTTTGACTTTGCTTCCGATCCTTCTGGCTAAATCGTCCTTGTTTTCCATCGGATCTCTTTTCCGTATTGTGGAGTCGCCGTATTCCGGACCGGCATTCGGCTCCAAACAAATTTACATTTTAAGATTTGATGGACTCGTAATAAGGCGCGAAGCGACTTTTTGCGAGGTTGTCAGATTTTGAGCTTTTGTAAACAAATTTAAACTATATTAAATTTTTTGTTTAATGCCACGGAAATGGTTTGTCAAGAGAAAAGTTAATATTAATAAATTTTATTTACAAATGTGCAAATGACATGATCGGGCTGCATCCGGAGAATCGTTGTAAGAGTTTAAGTAAAACAGCCCCCTTCAAGGTCAAACCAAAGCCTGGTCCTTCTGGCCGGGATTCTTTACTTGCCATAACAATTGATTCCCGTAAACTTATCCCTGTAGGATTCCAATAAAGGGGTGAGTTCCCTTTCGGGTATTTTTGTGTCCTCTAACCTTTCCTTAATCTCTTGATCACTCAATCTGACGTTCAACTTCCTGTTCGGAATATCTATGTCTATAACATCCCCATCTCTTATTGCGCCGATGGCACCGCCATTGTATGCCTCCATTTCAATATGACCTATGCATGGCCCTGTGGTAGCGCCGGAGAATCTTCCATCCGTGATCAGGGCCACCTTTTTGTATCCGGCCCCCTTAATGGCATCCGTAGGCGTCAACATTTCAGGCATTCCGGGCGCCCCTGCCGGGCCCTGAAAGGGCAATACCAGCACATCGCCTTCGGCAATCCCCCTGGCTTCAATGGCATCGAGCAGATCTTTTTCCGTGTAGAAGACCTTTGCCGGGCCTGAATGAACGGACATTTCTTTGTCAACTGCCGTCTGCTTTATTATTCCGCTATGCGCGACATTTCCCTTTAATACGGCTATGCCGCCCACTCTGTGGTATGCATTTTCCAGTGTCCTGATGACGTCCTCGTCCACAACATCTCCCGACTCTGCAATCCGGCCTATTTCTTTCCCGTTTACTGTCGGAGAATTCATTATCATATCTTTCAAGCGGTTCAGGACCGCGGGAATGCCTCCGGCCATGTCAACATCCGCCATCTCATTTGTGCCTGCCGGGATGATGGAACACAAATTGGGTGTTTCCCGTGAAATTTTGTCAAACAAGTCCACATCAATATCAATACCGCATTCCTTAGCTATGGCCGGAATATGCAGGGCGGCATTGGTTGAGCCTCCCATGGCCATATCCACCCTTATGGCGTTATTAAAGGCATTTTCCGTCATGATATCTCTTGCCTTGATATCTTCTTTGACTAATTCAACGATCCTTTTTCCCGATTCATATGCCTGCTCTCTCTTGAGCGGGTCTATTGCCAGTGTTGTGGCACACCTCGTAAGTGACATGCCTAATACCTCGGTAACCACCGACATGGTATTTGCCGTGTAAAGACCCACACAGGAACCTGCGCCGCAGGCCATTATGGGGAGTAATTTTTCGGCTTCTTCTTCACTCATCGTGCCGGCCTTAACCTGGCCGACTATTCCAAACCCTTCAATGGGATGGCGTTTTTTTCCGTCAATGATATTCGCCTTCATAGGCCCGCCGGTAAGGATGACTGCAGGCAGGTTGAGTCGACCAGCGGCCATTAACATACCCGGTGTTATCTTATCGCAGTCCGTGACGCCGACCCACCCGTCCAGAGAGTGTGACAGAACCATTATCTCTATGTTGTCCGCGATATGTTCTCTGCTCGGAAGGCTCAGCCGCATTTCCACATACATGGCAACACCGTCACACACACCGGGAACGCCCCATTCCAATGGAACGCCGCCGGCATCTCTTATCCCCCTTTTCACTTCCAGCGTCAGCTCATTCAGATGGATATGACCGGGAATAATGTCGTTATAACTGTTTGCAACACCGATAAATGGTCTGTCCGGCCCGAAATCTTCCTGTTTCAAACCAGAAGACATGAGCAATGCCCTGTGCGGTAATGTTTCAATGTTTTTCTTAAGTATATCTGAACGCATTATTAAACCTCCTGCTGATATTTCTGTTGACCATGATCATAAGTTGCCATTTTTCATCAAATAAATTGCCTTGTTTCTTTTTGCCGCAGCTACGGATTAGTGGAGTAATAGGTTTACAGACCAACCCAGCACTCTATTACTCCATCATTCCATTACTTCTTTCACAAATGGATGGTCACTAAAAGACAAAAGTATTTTCCCATGTTGTAAAAGATACTTATTGCATCGGCACAAGTACTACCTAATCATCATCTCAGGGAGCCACAAAACCAGTTGCGGCCAGAAAGCGAGCAGGGCCAGACCGATGAGCTGAAGTCCTATGAAAGGGACGGTTCCCCGCACTATGTGTCTGCCGAAATCGACTCCTTCGGGTGCGACTCCTTTTATATAAAACAGGGCCGGTGCCATGGGTGGTGTCAGAAATGATGTCTGCATGGTGACACAAAAGAGCATGGCCGCCCAAAGAGGATCAAACCCGAGTTCCGCTAAAACCGGTGTAAAGATTGGGACGAGGATCGGGACAATGCCGACCCATTCCATAAAAAGGCCGAAGAAAAAGAAGGCTGCCATCATTATGACCAGCACCCCCCATCGGCCTACCGGCAAGCTGAGAAGGGCTTCTTTTACCAAATCCCCTCCCCCCACCAGCATAAAGGTACCGGTAAAGACAAAGGCTGCGGCCACAATCAAAAGGATCATACTGGAGACCACCATTGTCTGATAAAATGACTCTTTCAGGTTGTTCCAGTCGAGTCTTCCATAACAGAGCGCCAGTATTACGCTTACAAATGCCCCCACTGCCGCGGCCTCCGTAGGCGCGGCCACACCAAAGAATATGGTGCCTAATACCGCCATGATGAGCAGCAGTGTGGGAAGCATGGAGGTAACGACCATATATAGTTTTTTGCTCACGGGAATCGCCCTCTGCTCAAGCGGCAGGGCAGGGCCGAGATCGGGACGGAAAAGACATTTTATGATTATGTATAGGGTATAAAGGGCCGCAAGAATGAGCCCGGGTATGACGGCGGCCATAAAAAGTTTTCCCACCGAGACCCCGGCCATGGGGCCGTAAACGATCAGCATAATACTGGGTGGAATAAGGATGCCCAGGGTGCCGCCGGCGCAAATGGTTCCACAGCTAAGTGCCGGATCATAGCCCTTATCTAACATATGGGGAAGGGCAAAGAGCCCCATGATGATGACGGGGGCGCCCATGATCCCGGTAGCTGCGGCCATGATAGTACACACAACCACAACGGCCAGGGCCAGCCCCCCCCTGAGACCTCCCAAAATCAAATGTATGGAGGAAAAGAGTCTTTCCGCGGCCCCGGATCGTTCCAACATGATTCCCATGTAGACAAAGAGGGTAATAGAGACGAGGATATAATTGTGCATCGTCTCAAAGACACGAAGGATCATCATATGGAAAAAGCCGGAACCCACTCCCAGGAAACCGACTATCAGTGATGACCCTAACATGGCAAAGGCAACGGGGAAACCCGTGGCAAGCCCGATTATCAGGCCCGCGAATAGCATGAAGAGCAGAATCTCAGGACTCTCTATCAGCATCATGCCCCCTCACAACTAAACTCACGCACCGGATGAATTCAACAATTCCCTGAAGCATGAGCAGGGACGCGGCCACGGGCAGAACAGTCTTGAACGGATAGATGGCAGGTTGCCACATACTGTCCCCGCCCGCCTCCAACATTTTCCAGGATTTCAACGCAAAGATCCCGCCAAAATAGATCATCGTGCCCATGACCGGAAAGAAAAAGATTAAATAGCAGATGGCATCGATAAGGGCCTTTGATTTTCGGGACAGCTTACCGTAAATAGTCTCAATCCTGACGTGTTTGTCGATCTGTAGGGTATAGGCGCAGCCTAACATGAAGATCGCGCCGTAAAGCATGTAGGAGATATCATAAGACCATTCGGTAGGGGCGTTGAACAGATATCGCGCCACGGTATCGTACACGAGTTCCAATATTAAAACGGGGACAAGCCATGCAACTCCCTTGCCCGCCCATTCGCTTATTCGCTCGATTACTTTCATGTATAAACCGTTTTGTTTGTTTCGTGCCCATCCGGAAATCAGAGATTTCAGGATGGGGCATACAGCTATCAGCATTCAGCCAATTAGTTGATATTCAAAGTTTTTTCTGATCGCTGAAAGCTGACCGCTGAAAGCGCGAATCCGGAAATGGCCATTTTCGGATTCGCACTACTTTGCATAGGGATAAGGCAGCCTTACAAGATCTGCATAAGGCTCCACCAGCTTTCTGAAATCTCGTTGCGACTTAAGGACCTTTGCAAAGAAGACATCTTTTTTTGCGTACCTGTCAAGCTCTTCGTCCCCGATCTGCTTGATTTTTTCAATCATCTCAGGGGACAACTTTGATACATTGAGACCTTTGTATTTCAGAAAGAAATTCATGGCCTCGGCATCCTGCTTCATGGCCAGGTTTATTGCGTAGAAACATGAGAACTGCAAGGCTACCTTCACCTTTTGCTTCAGGTTATCCGGCAGTTTTGCCCAGGACTTTTCGTTCACCAACGTTTCCAAAGGGGCGCAGGGCTCATGTATGCCTGGGACCTTCAGATATTTGCAGATTTCATGAAAGGCGATCTTCCTGTCAATGGCGGGAGTCGCGAATTCAGCGGCATCTATCACGCCTCTCTCCAAAGCAGGATAGACCTCTCCCCCTGCCAGACTCACGACCCGTGCGCCCAACCTTTCCAGGCATTTACCCCAGATACCCACGGTCCTGAACTTCAAGCCTTTGAAGTCATCCAGGCTATTGATGGGCTTGCGTGACCAGCAGAAATTTTCCGATCCGAGCATCCCGTACGGGGGCAGGACCACCACGTTATGTCCCTTGTACATTTCGTTCCAGAGTTCCAGACCCCCGCCGTGGTAAATCCAGCTCAGCATCTCCTGTGTCTGGAGCCCGTTGGGAAAAGAATTTCCAAAAAGGACGGACGCCGGGAACTTTCCGATCCACCATCCCGCCCAGGTGCATCCCATGTCTAAGGTGCCCGAGCTTACCCCGTCAAAGACCTGTTTGGACGGGATAATCGACCCGCCCGGGTTCATCTTGACAATAAGCTGACCGTTGGTCAGTTCCTTTACCACTTTTGCAAAATGATCTGCCGGGGCATATAGCTGGGGAAGACCTGCCGGGTAACTGGATTGCGCCCTCCACACAATCTTTTTGGGGGCCGCGAAAAGGGACGTGTTCCAGATGAGAAAAACCACGAAAACCGCGCAGATCAAAATAAGTAGACTTCTGTTTTTCATCATACCCTCCATTTGGTTAAGATTTGGATCATCCGTTTAATGAGTACCGCAAAGCTATTCAAACATGAATTTGCCATATGGGAAGGTTGAACCAGTCTTTTCTTCGATTCCAGGCTTCTCGGCCTGGTCATTTCAGGCAGTTATGGGCGGGTGATG
>DAOUXC010000192.1 GCA_030666795.1 Desulfobacteraceae bacterium | reverse complement strand
GCCAGGGCATCGGTCGCATCGGCTGTTTTATGGCAGGGTGTTGCTACGGTAAGCCAACCGATTTAAAATGGGGTGTCGTGTTCACTCATCCCCATTGCTTAGCCCCGACCAATATTTCCCTTCACCCAACACAAATTTACTCCTCCCTAAGCGGATTCGTTATTTTTGTGGTACTTATATTGCTGCATTCCAAAAAAAAATTTGATGGACAGGTCCTGTTATGGTTTTTGATCCTTCACAGCACGTCCCGTCTTGCCATTGAGCGTTTCCGCGGAGACTACAGGGGAATGATCCCGGGCACCGAGATGACGACCACGCAATTTGTCGCCACCCTGATCCTGATTGCCTCCGTTATCATCCTTATGGTCCTGAAATCCAAAAAAAACCGACAATCTCCAACCCGGTAATTTTCCATCCGCATATCTCATAACCTTCATCCTGCGAGTACACAAAACACTCTCTGTCCGGCAAACAACTTTTGGTTAAAGGGTCAGTCCGGAAAAGGCGTTTTTAGACACAGAACGATGTTATCTTTTCGTATAAATCTTTGGTCAGTTCTGTGTACAAAAAAACATCCTTTATTCGTCCGGCAGTCTTCAATTAGTTGAAATATCAGTCTTTTCAATTTTGGCGCAGTGTTTGCATTCTTTGTAAACAGGAGTTTCCCGGTGTTGAAAGAAAGCAACGAGTCTTCAAGGAAAACTAACGTATTATCAGAGATATCGGGCTCCGCTATGGAGTTCCGGAACGTTTAAGCTTTCAGGGATCAGCCGTCAGCATTCAGCCTGGAAAACCATCTAAGGAGGACGTCGGTGTTACATCCGAGGTTGAATATCGGCATCCACAAACGCACTACGAATCCCGATAAGAACCGCACAACCACAACCGTTTGACGATTTAAAGGGAGGACATTCAAATGGAAAACATGCCAATCCATGATGAACCGGAACATAAACGGACAAAAAGTGCCTTGCCGGAAGGTGGAGGAACCGCAAATACGACCTGGAGCGGGTTATTTGACAGTATCAGCCATCAGATTCGCACTCCCATGAATATGATTATGGAGATGACGGAATTGGCGTTAGACTCTGGTCTGTCGGAGAGACAGCGCGAATATCTGGAGATAGTGAGGAAGTCTGCCGACACATTGAATTCGGTTTTAAACGAGGTTATGGATTACTCCGGAATCGCGGTCCGGGGGCTCAAGCCCGAGGAAATCGATTTTGACCTTTACAATACCATGGAAAGCATCATTGAAGTGCTGACCAAAAAAGCAGAAGCGGCGGACCTGAAATTATGCTGGCATATTGATCCTGATGTACCCACCGCTGTGACGGGAGACCCCGGAAGACTGCGTCAAATCGTCGTGAACTTGACGGAAAACGTTATCAGGTCAACACCAGAGGGAGGAGTAGCCATCCTGTTGGAAACGGAGGAGATAGAAGACGCTTCAGCAATTCTGCATTTCAGAGTACTGGCCTTCGAGTCTGAAAATTTTATCCGCAAAGCGGATGGACATTTTGAGGCCTTGAGAGAGGCGAATGTTTCTTTCACTCAAGAATATGAGGCAAGAGGATTCGGCTTGACTTTCTCCAGACAGCTTGTGGAAATGATGGGCGGTCAAATGTGGGTGGAGATCCCTGATAATTCTCAACTCCAAGACAATTCCCGATTCCAAAAAGATCGTGAACTGTCAGTAGTCAGTCTCCCATCCAAGGGTCATCCGCGAAATTCATTTCATTTCACATTACGCCTTAAACGGAATCATAAAAAGGTTGGAGATATTCTTCACTTGAAAAACATGGATATATCGGGTGTTCCGGTCCTCATAGTAGATGATAACGAAATAAATCGTTTGGTCTTTCACCGGATGACATCTGCGTGGGGTCTTGTTCCAGCGGAGGCCGCTGACGGAGAAGAGGCCCTTATAAAAGCAGAAAAGGCTTTTGAATCCGGTAACCCCTTTCAACTCATGTTAGTGGATTTGCATATGCCGGGCATGGACGGATTTGAGGTGGCAAAAGTGATAAAAAAAACTTCTTTTGGCGCAGACGTACGGATTATCTTACTCACGTCTGCTGGACAAAAAGGAGACGTGACCCGTTGTGAAGAGGTAGGGATCTCGGCGTATTTGCCTAAAACGCCTGTAAAGCCTTCAGAGATACTCGATGCCACCATTATGACACTGGGGCGGGAAACTTGTGAAGAGATCCCGGTCATCACCCGCTACACGATCCAGGAGGCATGCAGAATGCATGATACAGTGATGAATGCCGCGGCATAGCAACACTCTTACAGATCCTCACCGGCAAAACCCGCCACACACCCGACACAGAATATTCTTCAAAGGCGGAAGGTACAAGCCTCGCTCATGATTTCACGTATCCAGGAGTACCCTGCGAAACCGCCTGGACCGGACTATGTCCGGCCATATCTTGTGCATTTTAGGAGATTATTATCTCTGATACTTGAATGATAAGTTGACCCTGGCACGATAGGATGTGACCTTTGCGTTTGTTATGATCATATCCAGTTTTGTGATCTCGGCAATTCTCAAATCTTTGAGGCTTTCTCCCGCAGTTTCCACGGCAGTCGTTGCCGCGTCTTCCCAGGATGTATCACTGGTCCCTACCAGTTCAACTATTTTGTATGTACTTCCAGCCATATCTATCCTCCTTTCCAGAATACGTGTTTAAGGTTAAAAAATGGCCTTTGTAATAAACCATAAAATACAGGGGTTGGCGAATAGGGTCAAGATTTTAAATGACTGATCCGTTATTTGTTACAAAAAGGCCAGAAACTAATTCCACTGTATTTTCTTAATAAGTATGTTTATTGGAACCCCAAGATATATTAACGCCAGGGTTCGTGTGGAGTTTACCTGGCTATCCGAAGATGTAGAGGGGTTCCTGGAAGAAAGACGCTCTCGAAAGGATGATATTATGCTTTGGATGCAGAGGGTTGAATGGCATCAGGGAAGATAGATAGGTCTGCCGAGGCATTCCCTTGCGGCCTCCGCTAATGACTCACTCAGGGTCGGGTGGGGAAAAATCGCTTTTGCAAGTTCTTCCAATGTTGCCTCCATCTGGATAGCGAGCACTGCCTGGCCTGCCATCTCACAGGCCCCCTGCCCGATAAAGTTTATGCCAAGGACCTCCCCGTATTTTTTTTCAGCCACAACCTCCACGATACCTTCATTCTCTGAGATGATCATGCCGAAAGGGTTCATGGAAAGGGGAGCGGCGCCTGTTGCCACATCATACCCTGCCTCTTTCGCTTTTTTACTCGTGAGGCCCACACACGCGACTTGAGGTTGAGTAAAGACTACCCTGGCAATGGTCCGATGATCGAAAAAACTTTCCTTTCCCATGGCATTTTCCGCGGCGACAATCCCGCCTGCGGATGAAAGATGTGAATAATGTCGTGTCTCGTCCGCAGCAAGGTCTCCTATGGCATAAATGCCTGTCACGCCGGTTTCCATCCGTTCGTTTACCTTTATAAAATCTCTTTTTTCATCAAGCCCCACGGTATCAAGGCCGAGACCCGCAACAGATGCTCTCCTTCGAAGAGAAATTACACGATCGACAACAATTGTCTCATCGTTGTCCTTAACCTTAAGGACGCAATGGAGGCCGTCTTTTTTTTTCTTTATGGCCGAGACCTTCGCTTTGGTCAGTATATTGATCCCCTGTTCTTTGAGTGCCTTTATGAGCCTCGATCTGATCGGCTTGTTCTCGTTTGCAAGGATAGACTTATCTGTAGTGGCTAAGGTGACCTGGGATCCGAATCTGTGGAGAAACTGGGCGATCTCAATCAGCCAGGGGTTTTTGCCGAACAAAAGGGCCTTTTTTGGCAACTTATGCGACTTCAGTAGCTCATCACTGTTTATTACCTCTTTTAAATCCGCCCCCGGGAAATCCGGCGTCAGCCATTTTGCTCCTGTGGCTAAGATAATATTCCTGTAAGACATGGTCTTTCCATTGACCACCAATCTCCCTTTTCCTGAGAGCCTTCCTTTTCCTTCAATAATCTCAATCTTATTCTTCTTTAGCGTGCTCTCAACGCCCTGCCTCATAAAGGCTATCAGTTCATCCTGTCGTTCCAATAGCGCCTTATAGTCCTTAGTAATCCCGGAAAAAACCAGACCCATATCTTTCCCGAGGGAGAGGTTTCCCAATATATTGGATGCTACCATCATATGGCCAAAAGGGACACAGGCCCTGTTCATGCAGAGACCGCCCAGAAGGTTGTTTTCGACAACGGCCACCCTGGCGCCCAATTGGGCGGCCCTGACAGCCGTGGGAACGCCCCCCGCTCCGCCGCCCAAGACAATTACATCATAAGTATTTTCCGTCATATTCTGTTCTCTCAATTTATGGGGATTTGATCATTTCTTTCGCCGGCGTTTACCTTTCATCAATGACATTTTAAATGGACATTGGCGAGCAACCAGCAACGAGCAACCACTCCTTTTTCAACTAATCATCAACAGGGGATCTTCAATCATATCCTTTATGGTTTTCAAAAACCTGGCGCCGGGCGCGCCGTCTATGATTCGATGGTCAAAAGTCAGGCTCAACCCGATTCGTGCTTCCGGTACAACCTGATCATTTTTGATGACAGGTTTTTTGATTATTCTCCCCACGCCCAATATGGCGCTTTCGGGGGGTCTGATAATGGGCGTGAAGTGATCTATGTCCGCAAAACCCAGGTTAGTTATTGTGAAGGTCCCGTTTGCAAGGTCATCGGGAGAGAGCCTGTTATCCCTTGTCTTGCTTATCAGTTCCGTGATGTCATGATCAATTTCGCGAATGGTCTTGAGATCCGGGTTCCTGACAACCGGCACGATCAGGGCGTCATTTGCCTCCATGGCCAGGCCGATGTGGACCTGTTTCCACAAACGGATGGAATCCCCTTCCACACTCGTATTTATATTGGGATGAAGACGCAGGGCCATGGCCGTTATTTTTGTTAGAATGGCATTGTAAGAGATCTTATGATCATCTCTCTTCAGGCGTTTTCTGAGGCCCATGAGCGCCTCTGCACAGGCATCCGTATGGACCGTAAGCTGTGCGGTCCGGCTCAGGCTCTCATACATATTATCGAAAATGATCCGTCGCACGCCTTTTATGGGAATGTCTTCAATGGCCGTTTTATTAGGCGATGCCTTGTCCGCAGCACCCGACGTTATTTCACTTACCCGGTCTGCAACAACGGGTTTTTCTTTTAATGCTCGAAGAATATCGGTCTTTACGATCCGACCGGCCGGACCTGAACCCGTGATCGCTCTCAGGTCGAGATCGTGTTTCGCTGCCATGGAACGTGCAAGCGGAGATGCCTTGATCCGGCCTTCAGTCATTACGGGGGTCGGGGCCTGGTCTTGCGGGTCTTCAGGGGGGACAGCCTCTGACACTGACATCTCGGCCTTTTCAGCCCCTTCGCTCACAGCAGAGGGGTGTTCCTTAATTGTCTGTTCATATTCCTCTTGGTCTTTGGCCAGATAGCCCACCGTTTCTTCCACGGCACAGTCGGTGCCTACAGGGGCGACAGGATGAATGATGCCGTCTGCGGGGGCAGGCACATCAAAGCTCACCTTATCGGTCTCTATTACAAGGACGGTTTCATCCTCTTTTACCTTATCTCCCGAAGCGAACTCCCAGCTAACCAGCTTGGCGCTCTCCATGGTAAGACCCAGCTTGGGAATTATAATTTCGATCATCTATATGCCTCCGATACCAATTGTCTATTGACTATTGAATATTGATGATTGTGTCGGCTCTCAATTAATAGACGTCTTAAGGACGCGTTTTTAAATCTTCGTTATGCGTTAGCTCTTTCCAACGATCCTAACGATTGAGAACTTTCTTTATCCCCTCGACGATATCACTTACCTGCGGCAGAACAAACTCTTCCATCACCGGGCTGAAAGGAATGGGCACGTCTTTAGCCCCGATCCTTGTAACAGGTGCATCCAGGTGGTCGAACAGCTCTTCCCCTATCTTCGCCGCTATCTCTGCTCCAAAACCGCCTGTCAGGCAAGCCTCGTGGACAATTAAAACATTATTGGTTTTTTTCACTGATTCAGAGATAAGATCAAAGTCAAGGGGTTTCAGCGTTCGCAGATCAACCACCTCCGCATTAATCCCCGCCCCTGCCACTTGATCGGCGGCCTCTAAGCACATGTAGGTCATGCGGGAATATGTAAGAATTGTTATGTCACTCCCCTCCCTTTTTACTGCCGCACTGCCGATAGGTATCAAATACTCTTCTTCAGGCACCGGGCCTGTCTGTGCAAAGAGACGCTTGTGCTGGAAAAAGATTACAGGATCATCATCGCGAATTGCCGTTTTTATCAGGCCTTTGACATCGGCCGGCTCGGAAGGGACAACAACTTTGAGCCCCGGTGTGTGAACAAACCAGCTTTCAAGGGACTGGGAATGCTGGGCCGCAGCGGAAAGCCCTGCCCCGTCAGGTGCCCAGAGCACCATGGGAATTTTGGCCTGCCCCCCGAACATATATCGAATTTTTGCCATCTGGTTGGCGATCTCATCCATACCGGTGGTTACAAAATCTGCAAAGTGCATATCCACTATGGGTCTCATCCCGGTAAGGGCCGCTCCCACCCCGCTGCCCACGATGCAGGTCTCTGATATGGGTGCATCAATTATTCTGCCCGGATATGTCTCCGAAAGCCCGATAAACTGGCCGAATATGCCCCCGTGGGCGGTGAGGTCTTCTCCTATTACAAATACTGTTTCATCCCTTTCCATTTCCTCTGCCATGGCCTCGGCCAGAGCACTGGAGCAGGATATTTCCCTTTCGGACATTTATTTCCTCCTTACGGATTGACAAAAAGATCTTCGAGGGCGTCTTCGGGACGGGGTAGGGGGGCCTTCTGCCCGAATTGCACGGCCTCTTCAATAAGTTTCGTTGTTTCTTCCCTGAATTTTTTTTCCACCTTGGCAGTGAGGATTCCATCTTTTTTCAACCGCCTTTTAAAACGATCAATGGGGTCCCTTGTTTTTCGGTACTCATCGATTTCAGCCGTTGTGCGATATTTCTGGGGATCTCCCTCAAAGTGGCCCCTGTACCTGTATGTAATGTTCTCCACAATTGAAGGACCTTTCCCCTTTCTGGCACTCTCAACCGCCTTTCCCGCCGCATCACGCACTTTGAGGAGGTCATTTCCGTCCGTGGTGTAACCGGGTATTCCATATGCCTTTGC
>DAOUXC010000056.1 GCA_030666795.1 Desulfobacteraceae bacterium | reverse complement strand
TTATGTGGTCGGGTCATGCGTGAAGCCCGGACAGATTGCCGACGCGGTTGAAGACGGCTTTGCGGTCGGATGCAGGATCTAAAGGTCTTACTGATAAGTACATTAAATAACCGACATCTTCGTGATGAGGCCTTTTCTAACGTTCCGGACCTCACTGCCTGGTCTTTTCTATGACTTAACTGCGGGGGAAACTTGCCCCCTCCGCTGCTCTCCCCGCGTCCAAAGAAGCGGGGAGAACAGCGGAGGGGGCAAGTTTCCCCCGCAGTTAAGTCATAGAAAAGACCAGGCAGTGAGGTCCGGAACGTTAGAAAAGGCATCATCACGAAGATGTCGGTTATTTAATGTACTTATTAGTAAGACCTTTAGATCCTGCATCCGACCGCAAAGCCGTCTTCAACCGCGTCGGCAATCTGTCCGGGCTTCACGCATGACCCGACCACATAAACCTCGGTATCCCGCATTTTCATCGGTTCCACCAGATCCGTCCTGCTTTCTAATCCGGTGGCAATAACCACGGTATCGCAAGGGATCTCCTTCCCGTTGTCTTCCGGGTCCGACACGACCACTTTTTTCTCTTTGATTTCGATAACACTGGTCGATGTGAGCATGGATATCTTTTTGGAAAGCCTTGCTAAAAGACCCCATCTAATCGTGGGCCCTACATCAGTGGCAACGGCCTTAAGCATTTCAACTACCGTCACCTTCTTTCCCCGGTCGGCCAGAAACTCCGCCGTTTCAACACCGATCAAACCACCCCCGATAACGACAACACTTTCCTTAACAGGTGTATCGTCCTTTAAGATTTCCAGGGCCGTAAAGACATGTTCTGCGCTTATTCCCGGTATCCGGGGTAACAGCTCACGGGCCCCGGTCGCAAAAACCAATGCATCGGGCTTTATCCGTTCAAACTCCTCCTCAGTGAAAGATTCACCCAACCTGACCTTCAAGGGAAGGATTTCCATCTGACGGACATAATAGTCAACGACATTTTTTAACTCCTCTTTATGAGGAGGAACAAAGGCCAGATTGACCAGCCCGCCCAGTTTGTCATCTTTTTCAAAAAGGGTAACGCCATGACCGCGAAGGGAGGCTATTCGGGCAACCTCCATTCCTGCAGGCCCACCGCCTACGACAACCACATTCTTTTTTTCTTCAGCCGGACGAATAAGACCTTCGCCCTCACGTCCCAGCTCCGGGTTTATGGAGCATTTGAGGCCGGCCTTTTTATCCCCTTGAATGGCCCGCATTATCTGGTCAAAACAGTAACAGCAGGCCGTGCAGCGTCGTATCTCATCGGTTCGTCCGTCCGAAGTCTTTTTGACAAAATCAGGGTCGCACAACAGGGTCCTGCCGAGACCGATCAAATCCGCTTCGCCCTTGGCGAGGATATCGGCGGCCACATAAGGATCGTTAATCCTGCCCACAGTGGAGACGGGAACATCCACCACCTTCTTAATCTCCGCCGCTAAATTGGAAAAGGCCCCACGTTTAACAAACATGGGCAACATGGGACGTGTGGCCTCATGCCACCCGGCCCAAATATGGAGTCTGTCCGCACCCGCGGATACGATATGAGGCGCCAGCACAATGGAATCTTCCAGCGTCCTCCCCCCTTCCATGCTGTCCTCGGCATCGAATTTTACGCAAATGTTGAAATCGTCTCCCACTTTTTTTCTTGTTTCCCGCAGGATTGAAAAAAGGAAGGTCGCCCTTTGGAGTGTACCCCCGCCATACTTGTCATCCCTTTTGTTTGTTACCGGAGAAAGAAACTGGCTGATCAAGTAGCCGGAACTTCCCAAAATTTCTATCCCGTCGAAACCGGCCTTTTGCGCTCGAAGGGCAGCAGCCGCAAACGCCATAACCAGGTCATCTGTTTCCGCAGTCGAAAGTTTTCTGGGTGTTTCGCCGGTATAACGTGAGGCAATTGCCGATGGGGCAACAGGTTGTTGCTGAAGCGCTCGGCTGGAAGAATAGCGGCCCGCATGATTGAGCTGGGCGACAATTTTGGCACCTTCATTTTGAGCCGCCTTTACCAGAGGGGAAAAGGCCTTTATATCATCATCCGTTTCAAGCCGAGGCTCCTCTTGTCCAGCACCTGCCCTGCCACCGGGGTGAACACATGTTTCTCCTGTGGTGATGAGTGCCACATCCCCTTTGGCTCTTTCAGCCAAGAAGTCCGACAACTGCTTCATATGAAAGGTCGTCCCGATGGGCGCCATGAAAAACCGATTCTTCAGGGTCAGGTTCGACATCTTGAGCGGCTCAAAAAGAATGTCCAATGTGGCGTCTCTCATCATTTTCTATCTCCCTCTTTGTCCTGTTTTCGTTACGGCCTTTTTCTTATTCCTTAAGGTCAATAAGTTCCATCCGGTTATTTGTATCAGGATGCTTCCTCGACGGTCCCTCGGTCAGGACCACCAGGTTTCCTTCTAAACTTTTGGACTCCAACAGGTTTCTGGCGAATGATTTCCAGTCGTCCGGGTGGTCGGGCTCGTGTGCCGGATGGACTCCATAGGAAAATTGGAGCCGCTGGCATGTCGACTCCAGGGAACTGACGGCATTTATCCACACGGGCAGCCTGAAACGGGCGATGCTTCTTGCGGTTGCACCACTACGGGTAGGGACAATAACAACTGCGGGGGAAATACGTCTAACCGTGGTCTCAACACTCAAGGCAATCAGGTCCGTTAAACCAATATTGCAGTCCCCGCCATGGGGCGTCGGGGCATTTTGCATGCCATAGGGAATACGATGAGGCTCAATGGCCGCGGCGATTTTGGCCAGCATGTCCACGGCTTCGACCGGATATTTTCCCATTGCCGACTCCTCGGAGAGCATCACGCAATCCGTGCCGTCAAGTATGGCGTTCGCCACATCCGTGGACTCCGCGCGTGTGGGCCGGGTGTTCTGGGCCATGGATTCCAACATCTGCGTGGCAGTGATTACCGGTTTACAGCGCAGGTTTGCTTCGCTCATCAGGTGCTTTTGGGCGACAGCTATTCGCTCGATCGGTATTTCCACGCCGAGGTCCCCCCTGGCGACCATGATACCGTCTGCGGCATCAAGGATTTCGTCAATACGGTCAAGGGCCCCGGACCGCTCGATCTTGGCGATGATGAACGGATTGTGCCCCAATGCAGATGCCGCGTCGCGCACGGCATAAATATCCTCAGCGCTTTCCACAAAGGACTGGCTGACCGCATCCACGCCTTGCTCCATGGCAAATTTCAAACACTCGTGATCGTGATCGGTAAACGCCTTGATGCCAAGTTCAATACCCGGCAGGTTCAGACCTTTGCGGGACCGCAACTCGCCCCCGACCAGGACCCGGCACAGCACTTCATTTTCTTTCACTTTAACGACTTCCAATTGAATGAATCCGTCATTGAGATACAAGGTATCCCCCGGCTTTACCACATCCGGCAGGCGAGTGAAGCTTATTGATACACGTTGGTTACTTCCGGTAACATCCTCCGTCGTCAGAGTGAAAGAGTCGCCTAACTGTAACTCGACCGGCTCTTTGGCCAATGTGCCGATACGCATCTTGGGGCCGGGCAGGTCTCCCATGATTGCGACACGCATTCCGGTTGTTTGTGAGGCTGCGCGTATCATCTCAATCACCTTTTTGTGACTTTCAAAATCGCCGTGCGAAAAGTTGAGGCGCGCCACGTTCATACCTGCCCGGATCATTTTTTCCAGGACCTTCGAAGACTCGGAAGCCGGCCCGATAGTGCAGACGATTTTGGTCTTATTGGCTGGTAGTGTCATGGGATTTTTCTCCAAGACAAAAGGGACTAAAGTTATCAGTAATCGGCTGGGTGGCATGCATGTCTGTGAGTTACACGAAGACGGTCGGAGATAGAGAAAGAGCTCCGTCCCCCACAATTTCCCTGCGCGCCATGCGCACCGCATAGGGGACACGCAAAGTATCCAGAGTTGACCCGTAGCAGTCCAACGCACGGACAAACAAATTTGTCCATGCCACCCGTGAAAATATTGAAAGGACTCCGGCCCTCGAAAGGGAACCGATTTCAATCATGAAAAAAGAGGCCCGCGGGCCCTACAATCTTTCAGAGGGCTAAGATGTTAAAAAAAAGTGATTAAGGTGATATTAAGCTTAACGTATCAGACTATCGAGATCCCGCTTCAATTTGAATCTTCTTTAATAAAAATCAGATCCATAAAGCCTTTTGCTCAGTCCTGTTAGGTCGGCCCACTTCATCGGGCCGCCCTTGTCGGCAGGAAAGCCGATTCCCCATATCGCGCCTATGTCAATGGCCCGGGGTTCGGCAACGATTCCTTTTTCCAAAAGTTGTTTGCCGATTTCCACAAACGGCAGGAATAGCATTTCCTGAATTTCTTCTATCGTGTAGTCTTTGGGATCGGCACTTTTAGGAATGAGCGGCAATACCTCGGGATCAACGCTTCCGTCTTCCAGGAAAAATCCCTTGCCCGATTTTTTTCTACCCAGGCGTCCCGCCTTTACCACGTTTTCAATAGTCTCCGGCGCCTTTAGGCCCAATGACTTGGTGAAGATAAAATAGATGACGTCAATGCCCACTTCGTCGGTCAGCCTTATAGGCCCGACAGGAAGACCGAAACCGGTCATGGCCTGGTCTATCTTTTCTATGGGTAAGCCTGACTCGAGGATTTCATAGGTTTTTAAAAAATATGGAAAAAGCATTGCGTTTACCACAAATCCGGGAAAATCATTGCACAGGACCGGACGCTTTCTAATGGCCGCACAGAAGTTCAAGAGATTATTGATGGTATCCTCTTTTGTTTCCTCTCCCCGGATTACTTCCAGAAGCTGCATCATCCATACAGGGGAAAAGAAGTGTGCCCCGCAAAAACGGCCGGGATTCGTGACGTTTTTGGCAAGTTCGGTAATGGGTATGCTGGACGTATTACTGGCAAGGAGACAATCCTCACTTACCGTATTGCAGAGTTCTTTATAGACTTCCGCCTTTAATGCGGGATCTTCAAACACGGCTTCAATGACAAGGTCCACGTCTTTGAAATCGTCGGTCCATTCACTTATCGGTATGATCAGATCGCACAGGCTGTCCACAGATCCCTTTAACCGACCCTTGTCCGCCATACCCTGCAGGACTTTACGAACAAATTCCTTACCCGGTCCGAGGGCCTCAGGAAGGTCTTTTACCACTACGGGTATCTGCATCCGTCTTATGATATCGATAACAATACCTCTTCCCATGGCACCAAAACCGAGCATGGCGATTTTTTTCAGGGGTTTTGGTTCAAATCCCTTGGGGATCATACCTGCCGGCTTATCCGTGTATGTCTTTAAGAAAAACGTATTAATGCTCCCTTTTGCCTCAGGGGTGACCGCCACCTGTAAAAAGTATTTTTGCTCAATAGCCAATGCCTCTTCCAGTGGAGCCTTCAGCCCTTCGTGTATTGCCTTTAACGCGAGCGTATGTGAAGGGATTTCCCTCCCCCGGGTCGCCTTCAACACGGTCTGGCGCGCTAAATCAATTATTGAATCCAGGTCGGAAAAATTGTGCTGTGTACGTTTGAGTTGAACCTTGCCTTCAATAAGCTCCAGGATGAATTCTTTTGCCCTGACTAATAAATCGTCCTTTTCCGGCACTACACGATCGATCATACCCAATTCCAGGGCCTTTGAAGGCGGAAGTGTTTTTCCCATCAGGATCAACTCCAGTGCCTGATAGCCGATCAACCTCGGCAGACGCTGAGTGCCCCCTCCGCCGGGGAAAAGACCCACATTGCACTCAGGAAGTCCGATCAGGGTTCGTCGGCTGTCGGTCGCCATGCGGGCGGTCATGGCCAGAACAAGTTCATATCCTCCTCCCATGCACGCGCCGTTTATGGCCGCCAACGAGGGAATACCCAGGTTTTCCAACCTGGAAAAGTCGCGGTGGAGGAGGCCGATCACCTTATCCGTGCCTTCGCTGTCATTCGGATCTGTGATGGTTTTCAGGTTTGCTCCCGCATGAAAATTCGAGGGCTTTCCAGAGATGAAAATAATACCTTTGATAGCATCTTTTTCTTTTTCAAGTGATCGGATTGTTTCTCCGAAATCAACCAGGGCCTCATCGGTCCAGGTATTTACTGCCTCACCCTTCACGTCGAATGTTACTACTGCCAGGCCCTCTTCTATTTGATAGGGAAATACGCTAGCCTTCTGTTCCATTTAAACCTCCTGTTATTGTTACATTGCAAAATCGGTCCTCTGGGCCGGGATTTTTCACTCAATCTTTCCGGATACACCGTGACGAAATTCATTGGCCATGGCCTCTGCCTTGGCACGGTCAAGGGCCTTGCGCACATCCGGCCAACTCAGGATTACTGTGGTCACGGGACCATCTTTTTCAGTAATGACACCCACTGCATGTTTTTTGCTTGACGGAATGAAATATATTCAGTTATATGAATTGATATCATATAGCTGAATACCATTTATTGCAAGGAGAAACTGGTGGGCATTGCGGAGAGAAGAGAACGCGAGCGGGACCTTCAGCAAAAGATTCGCCGCAAGCAAATCCTGGATGCCGCAAAAAGGCTTTTTTATGAAAAGGGATTCAGCGCCACAACCATAGAGGACATTGCACAAGAGGCGGAATTGAGCCCGGCCGCCATCTATCTCTATTTCAAGAACAAAGACGACCTCTATGCATCTCTCAACCTGCAACTCCTGGAGTACCTTTCTCAGAGACTTGAAGGGCTTTATCGTGAAGAGGGTCTTAACGCGGAAGAGAAGTTAGAAACCCTTAAAGACCTTTTGCATGACGTTTTTAATTTCGATCCTCTAATCCTTATTAATCTATTTCATCTCCAGGCAAGCGACGGTCTTAAGAATTTATCGCCGGAACGTACAAATCAACTCAATAAACTGGCCGCCAGGTGCCTCAGGAGTCTTGCCAATATCTTTGAACAGGGCATTACGGAAGGCCGCTTTATTGATCACAATCCTATCGCCCTTGGGGATATCATATGGATTGTCTTTACGGGGGCCGTTCTATGGGAAGAAAGCAAGCGTATGACCGATCCCCGAAAAGATTATCTGAAGCAGACCTTAGATCTTGCCATTGATATTTTAGGCCGTGGTATTAAAGCAGAATAAAAGGGTTGTTTTATGAGTCAAGATAAGCATAATGCCGCCATCAATATTGAGGGTATCTCCCTTAGATTCGGTGGGGTTCAGGCCCTTAATGACGTGAGTCTTGAGATAAGGGAAGGTGAAATACTTTCTATTATCGGGCCAAATGGAGCAGGAAAAACATCTTTTTTCAATTGTATCAATGGGTTTTATCATCCCTATAAAGGGGAAATCCTTTATCAGGGCAAAGATCTGACACGACTCAAACCTCACAAAATCGCTTCCCTGGGCATTGCCAGGACATTCCAGAATATAGAACTTTTTTCAGGTCTTAGCGCTTTGGATAATTTGATGGCCGCCAGGCATATCCATATGAAGCGCGGAGCATTGTCCGGTTGCCTCTTTTTTGGCCCCACCCGGAAAGAAGAAATCGCCAATAGGGAGAGAATAGAAGAAATTATAGATCTCTTGGAGATGGAATCCATCAGGAAAAAGGTCGTGGGCTCATTACCTTACGGTGAACGTAAAAAGGTAGACATGGCAAGGGCCCTGTGCATGGACCCCAAGGTTCTACTTCTGGATGAACCCATGGCAGGTATGAATGTTGAGGAAAAAGAAGATATGGCCAGATTTGTCCTTGATATTTTTGAACTAAAGAAAATACCCATTGTACTTATAGAACACGATATGGATGTGGTAATGGATATCACCCACAGGATAGCCGTGCTTGATTTCGGGACCAAAATCGCAGAAGGCCTGCCCGGGGAAATAAAGAATAATGAACGGGTCTTGAAGGCATATCTGGGTGAGGAGTAAGGCATATGTCCGTTGTAACGCTACCCCAGGCATTGAGAGAGAATTACAGGGAATATGGTCCCCGTGTTGTGGCCATGAGGGTCAAAGACAGGGGAATATGGCAGGAATATACATGGGCGGATTATTACCTGAAGGTGAAATATTTTTGCCTCGGGCTTGTAAGTCTTGGGCTTGAAAAGGGGGACAAGGTATCAATCTTAGGTGAAAACAAGCCTGAGTGGTTCTGGGCCGAATTAGCCGTTCAATCGGCCAGGGGCGCGGCAGTCGGCATATTTACGGACTGCCTGCCGAATGAAGTCAAGTATTACGCCGAGCACTCGGACTCCACCTTTGCCGTCTGCCACGACCAGGAACAGGTGGATAAGTTTCTTGAGATAAAGAATGATCTCCCTAAGCTCAAGAAGGTCATTTACTGGGACCCAAAAGGACTCTGGACCTATGATGATTCCATACTCCTATCATTTGATGAGGTGATTGAGTTAGGGAAGGGGTATGAAAAAAAATATCCGGATCTTTTTGACGAGATGGTTGACCAGGGTACTGGTGACGATATTGCCGCCTTTTGCTATACCTCGGGGACCACGGGTCTTCCAAAGGGTGGAATGCTGAGTCAAAGGTGGCTGGTTGAATCGGTCAGAGAATGGGGCAGGCTGGATGGCTGGTTCGGAAAAAACTATGAATACCTCTCTTTTATACCACCTGCCTGGATTACGGAGCAGGGAATAGGTGTTGCGGGTAGTGTCCTGGCAAGTATGGTGGTAAACTTCCCGGAGGAACCGGAGACTGTCCAGGAAAACATAAGAGAAATCGGGCCGCATATACTCTTTTTCGGCGCCAGACTGTGGGAAAACCTGAATCGTATGGTTCAGGCAAGGATGATAGACTCGACCTTTCTGAGGAGACTCATATACCGGATCAGTCTGCCCATCGGACTCAAAGTCGCGGATATGAAGACAGAGCAAAAAAAGATCAGCATGACATGGCGCGTCATAAACTTCCTTGCCCACCATGCCCTTTTCAGACAACTAAGAGACAGGTTGGGTCTTTCCAATTTAGATGTTGTTTATTCGGCGGGTGGAGCCGTTAGTCCGGACATAATCAAGTATTTTAAGGCCCTCGGAATAGATGTTCGTCTGTTCTACGGCAGCACGGAGCAGGGTGTCATGAGCATGCCCAGGGAAGGGGACATCAGGCCCGAGACATCAGGTCCGCCTGTACCGTGGGTGGAGATCAAGCTATCGGACGAAGGGGAAATCCTTATTAAAAATACATATCCCTACTCCGGTTATTACAAAAATCCCGAGGCCACGGCGGAAAAAGTAAAAGACGGCTGGTTTTATACAGGTGATTTCGGCCACCTGAACGAGGATGGTCATCTCATTGTCATTGACAGGATGGAGGATCTCAAAGAGCTGGCGAGTGGGAAAAAATTCTCTCCCCAATATTCGGAGGTGAGGCTCAGGTTCAGTCCGTATATCAAAGATGCCCTGGTTATCGGCGGTCCGGACAAGGGATTTGTCACGGTCCTTATAAATATTGACCTGGACAATGTCGGCAGGTTTGCCGAGGCCCGTCATATTGCCTATACTACCTTTACGGATCTGTCACAAAAAGAGGAAGTCCTGAATCTTATTAAAAAAGAGATAATAAAAATCAATAATACATTGCCGGAATGGACCAGGATGAAGAGGTTTGTAAATCTGCATAAGGAATTTGATGCGGATGAAGATGAGTTGACCAGGACGAGGAAACTTAGAAGGACATTTGTTGAAGACAGGTACAAGGACCTTATTGATGCCCTTTATGGTGATGAGGAAGCATATAAGGTTGAAGCGAGTGTCACATACAGGGACGGAAGAAAAGGGACGATTGAGACCTCGATTCACGTGAATGAAATTTGACGGCTTCGTAAAAAGTCGTCACCTCGGGGAAAGCCGGGGTCCAGGTCAGCCATAAATTTTTGAAAACACTGGATTCCGGCTTTTGCCGGAATGACAAAAAAAGACGTCTTTTGACTTTTTACGGATTCATCAAATTTAGGGATAATCATGATTGAATTTCTTCAACAGGCTATAACGGGAATGATGATAGGCAGTCTCTATGCTTTGGTGGCTGCCGCTATTGTCCTGGTTTATAAATCTACACATGTGGTGAGCCTGGCCCACGGTCAATTGGTGGCGTTCGGAGCCCTCTTTTTCTGGCTCTTCATAGGGGGCCTGGGCCTTCCCTTCTGGGTAGGCATTATCCCTGCATTTGTCCTTACGGCATTGATCGGGCTCTTAATCGAAAGGCTGACCCTGCGTCCTCTCATAGGCCAGCCACTGATTGCCGCATTTTTGATGACTTTTGCCATCTTTCTTGTCTTAGAGGGTGTTTTTGTCCTTTATCTTAAAGGGGAAACAAGGACCCTTCCCGCCTTTCTGCCTGAAGGCAATATGGATATTTCCGGCATTTCCGTACCAATAAACCAGTTTATAGGCTTTTTAGCGGCGCTGTTTTTGTTTGCCGCGCTTTCCCTTATTTTCAAATATACTAAAATTGGTCTGGGAATGCGGGCCACCGCGGAAGATCATCGTCTGGCCCAAGGAACGGGCATCACTGTCAGAAACATTTTTTCCTATATCTGGGTCCTCTCGGCTATTGTCGCGGTCGTGGCGGGGATTGCCACGGCAAATGTGATGGATATATATTACATGCTACCCTATATCGGGATAAGCGGTCTTATAGTGGCCATCTGCGGCGGGCTCGATTCGCTGTTAGGCGCCCTTGTTGTTGGGCTCCTTTTAGGTGTCGTAGAAAATGTGGGGGCCGCCTATCTTGATCCGCTTGTGGGCGGTGGTGTCAAGGATGTGGCGGCCTATGTTGTCCTTCTCCTTGTATTGTTAATAAGACCTTACGGCCTGTTCGGCCTTGTAAGAATCGAAAGGATCTGATTAATGAGACCATGTGGTGTGTTTGACAAGAGTTACGGTCTGGATATCGCCATCATCAGGACTTGGCAGCACTGGGTCATCCTCATTTCCGCCCTGATCCTCCTCTTCCTGTTTCCCCTGTTCGGCTCCTATTACATAATCAGTTTTATGAACTATCTGGCCATAAGCGTGATAGTCGGCCTCGGTCTGCAGATCGTCAGCGGCTATTGCGGACAGATCTCCTTTGGCCAGGCCGCATTCATGGCCATCGGCGCCTATACTTCGGCAGTACTCACCATAAAATTCGGCGTTTCATTCTGGATTGCCCTGCCTCTATCCGGTATCATGGCCGGGTTAGTGGGGATAATCGGAGGTGCCCCTTCTTTGAGAATCAAGGGCATGTACTTGGCCATGGCAACCATTGCCATTCACTTCGTGGTGATCTGGCTGATCCTTCACATGGAGATAACCGGTTCTTTTAAAGGCCTTTTTCCTCCTCCGCCGAGTTTGGGAGGCTTTGAATTCGACACGGACGAGAGGATGTTCTATATCATCATGACCGTTATGGTTATCATGACTTATGCCGCCAGAAATTTAGTCAGGAGCAAGGTGGGGAGGGCATTTGTGGCCATCCGGGACAATGACCTTGCAGGAGAGGTCATGGGAGTAAACCTTTACTATTACAAGCTGCTTGCCTTTTTTGTCTCCTGCTTTTATGCGGGCATTGCCGGTTCTCTCTGGGGTCACCTGATCACGGTGGTCAATTCCGAACAGTTTACCCTTATGCACGCCCTCGAATATATAGGCATGCTTATCATTGGTGGCATGGGGAGCATTCCGGGCGTATTTTTCGGTGTCCTTTTTATTCGTATCCTTAACGAACTCGTGATGTTCACATCACCTCTTCTGGCAAAGGCAGTACCATGGTTGGGGTCATCACCTGCCGCTGCTCTCGGGCTCGTTGCCTTTGGTCTGGCCCTTATTATTTTCCTGATATTTGAACCAAGGGGCCTGGCCCACCGCTGGGAGATATTTAAGGCATCCTACAGGCTGTATCCGTTTGCGTATTAAATAATGAAAGATCTTACATAGACAAAAAACGATAGGAAAATGTCCCATAAGGAAAGTAAAAGAATATTAGCTGATCCATATGAAGTGGGCTTATAAAGGTTTGCCCTGATTAAATTGTTGCAAATTGTAACGGGAAAACCACTTAAACTTCTAATAATAAGGATTTTATCCACAGGATATGGTGATATTTTTTTAAATAAACCTTAACTAAAGGAAAGGGGGTTACCATGGGAAAACGAAGTGCAATTTTTCTATCTATTATTTTAGCCGTTTGCCTGAGCATATCGGGCCTCAGTTCGTCCTCTTTTGCGAAAGAGGTGGCGTACCTGAGCCTGGCAGACTACACCGGACCTATTGCAGGTCTTAATGTCCCCGGTGATATGGGTCTTGAAGACGTCCTCAAGGAGACAAACGCCAAGGGCGGGGTTGACGGGGTCAAGATAAAATTTATCGGTATTGACACCCGATACGATGTTGCCAGGGCCGTGTCCGCATACAAGCGTTACAGAAGGACCCCGAGATTGCTTGTTGTCAACTCCATCAGCACGGGTATCGGAAAGGCCGTTGCAAGATTGATCGAAAGAGACAAGAGACTTCAGCTTGTTCCGGGTGACGGGGAGTTTCAGGCACACATCCAGAGGACCTTTATCTGGGGTCCGGCATATCAGGATGCCTTTGCCGCCACCCTGGATTGGATCATGGATGACTGGAAGGCAAAAGGAAAATCCGGCGCTCCGGTGGTCGGCTACCTGAGCTGGGATAACCCATATGGCAGGGAGCACCTGAGGGGCGGAAAAGAATACGCCGCAAAACTGGGCATAAAATTTCTTCCGCCTGAATTTTTTCCACCGGGTACCCTTAAACATGACGTCTATTTGACGCGATTAGCAAAAGCCGGCGCACATTACATTCATGCGGGCGGCGTTGATCCCACCCCCACCAACGTGATCAGGGATGCTTATGCCTTAGGCATTACAAAGAAGATTCAGATGACCACAGATTACTGGGGACCTACGGCCCTTGGAATCGGTGTGCATGCAAAGGCATTGGAAGGAACCGTTATTACCTCATTTTATCAAAGAGGCGATGAATCCAGGAATAACCCTTTTGTGGCGGACCTCTGGAAAAAATACAGGGGCTCCATGGCCAAATTCAACGAAGTTTACGGTATGGGCATGTCCTGGGGTATGACCTATGTGGCCGCCTTAAAGGTGGCACTCAAGACAGTAGGGTATGACAAACTTACGCCTGACGACATGTATAAGGCATATCAAAAGATTACCGGTTTTGATAAACAAGGCATTCAAGGCGCGTGCGCCTACTCTCCCACCTCGAGGCGGGGAAGTCTTGAAGTTAAAATATACCGTGTAAAAAATGGCAAAATAGTCCCCATCACTGGCTGGCGAAAGGCACCCGATGCGGTAAGCCTTCACAAATTTTAATGAGATATGGAAAGGAGGCACCAAATGAAAATTCTTAAGATAATTGCGCTGTGTATTATTGTCCCCGGCCTTTTATTTGGGGCTGTTTCATGCCAGACCATGCAGACATCAGGACCAAAGGCGACATTACAGGTCATTCCGGCAGA
>DAOUXC010000042.1 GCA_030666795.1 Desulfobacteraceae bacterium | reverse complement strand
TTCGTATTGAAAGAAAGTTCTGAGGATATAACCAGGGTTCTTGGGCGCATCAGAGTCCCACCCGTTTTGGGGGACGACAGATTTATGAAATGGGTAAAGGAAAACTTTTTCAACAAAAAATACGATAAAGAGGTTCCGCAGTCCAAGTCGTTGGCCCCGAGTGTAGAGGAGATAAGAAGCGCTGTCAGCAAATTCTACGGTGTTGATGAAAAAGAGATCTTAGGATACAAACGAGGGGTGGCAAATGAGCCACGAAAGATAGCGATTTATCTTGCAAGGCGACTAAGCAGAGACAGCCTGGATGAAATCGCCAAGGCTTTCAATGTCGGGACATACAGTTCTGTGAGCAGTGTGGTCAACCGAACCGGCAGTCAATTGCAAACGGACTCAAGGCTGAAGAAGTCATACCAGCAGATATATTCTTCTCTGACTATGCGCCAAGCAAAGACTTGACCCCTAAACAGTTCTGTGAGCAGTGTGGTCAACCGAACCGGCAGTCAATTGCAAACGGACTCAAGGCTGAAGAAGTCATACCAGCAGATATATTCTTCTCTGACTATGCGCCAAGCAAAGACTTGACCCCTAAACGCGAGCGGGATCTACGCTTGGCTCCGACAAGCGGCAGGGAATTAAACCTAAGGGATTAAATCAAAAAGATGAAAAGAAGATGCAAATGGTGCGGGAGCGATCCACTCTACGTTGCATACCATGATAACGAATGGGGCGTTCCTGTTCATGACGATCGATGCCTGTTTGAAATGCTGACCCTGGAGGGCGCACAGGCCGGTCTGAGTTGGTTGACAATTCTGAAGAAACGAGAAGGATACCGCAAGGCGTTTCATGGCTTTGACTACGAGAAGATCGCTGAATATTCACGACGCGATATCCAACGTTTACTCGCAGATTCCGCAATTGTACGCAATCGTCTCAAGATAGAATCGGTCATCAAGAACGCACGGGGTGTCCTGGCCATAAAGGAGGGATTCGGGTCACTGGACTCTTTTCTCTGGCGATATGTCGATGGTACTCCCCGGCGGAATGCCTGGAGATCCATGGCGGAGCTGCCCACACGCACAGAGCAATCCGATGCGATGAGCAAAGATCTCAAAGGCCGTGGATTCAATTTCGCAGATCCAACAATTTGCTATTCATTTATGCAGTCAGTCGGCATGGTGAATGACCATACAACAGATTGCTTCCGATACGGAGAGATTGAAGCCGCCCAACATTTATAAGGCCTCCGATGTCAACAGAATAGGGTACCAGGCAAATTATTGTTGACTGCGCTCACCGGATGGTAGCAGTCAAGCCTGCTACCATCCACCGTGCTCGCGGGTGAGCGCCGCGATTTAACATATGAATAGAAAAATCATAAAGCCAACGCTTTTCGGGTCTGTGGGGATCGTGTGGACTGTCTTAAATGACAATCCAAAAATCGCCCGAGTCCTGCTTTCAAAGCCAGGATTGCCCGCTGAAGATCAGATGATCCGGGCATACCCGGATTCTCAAGTATCTTCTTGCAAAGAAATTGACGGCGTAGCTGCAGCGATCATAGGGTTTCTTGAAGGAGAGGACATAGCGATCCCGCTGAATACTGCAGACTTGGACTTGTGCTCTGCATTTCAGCAATCCGTTCTAAGGGCGGAGCACCGGATACCACGAGGGAGCGTTAGTACCTATCGACTCATTGCAGCACATTTAGGAAAACAAAATGGAGCGAGAGCCGTTGGGAATGCATTGGCAAGCAACCCGTTTCCCCTCATCGTGCCTTGTCATCGAGCCATCCGTTCGGATCACCATCTTGGTGGCTATCAGGGTGGTCTTGCAATGAAGCGATCTTTACTTGAGAAGGAGGGGATTCGGTTTGACGCATCGGAGCGGGTAGTCTGCGCAGAGTTCCACTACCAGAGGATAAAATCGGACCACGCCTTTCACCCGATGAACGGGTGAAGGCGAAACATGTAGGGTGGGATGGTCAGCTTTCCCGGACGGGATCTGTTTTTCTGTGCCGGACAGGCCTGTCCGCATTTATTCGGATAGGTACCAATACTCGGGTCTTGGAGTACGTTTAAGGCACAAGTACAAGTCGAAAGCCGAGGTTGGCATATGGGTTATTCGGGCCGTTCCATGCACGGGCCGCCGGTCTGCAATACCGGGAATGGATGAGCCAGCTTCCACCTCGAACCACCTTTTTTATACCTTTTGACGGGCCTTTGGGATCCGTAACATGCACATTGCCATAACCTCCGTACCAGTCCCCGCAGGACTCCCATACGTTTCCGCTCATGTCATAAAGGCCCCAGGCATTCGGTGGAAAGCTACCCGTTTTCGTCGTCCCTTCCGGATTCTTCCCCTTGCATTCATCGCTCCATCCATTTCCATAATTGGCCTTTGAACAATCGGCCTTATCACCCCAGCTATATCGTGTCGATGTGCCCGCCCGACACGCGTACTCCCACTCCGCCTCTGTGGGCAACCGGTAGGTCTTTCCCTCTTTGGCATCCAACCACCCTATGAACGCGCTGATGTCCTTCCAGGATACACAGGTGACCGGGTGGTCTTCCGATTGTTCAAATCCGGGTTTTTCCCAGTAATAACCTTTCTTTTCCTGCTGCGCCCCATCGATCCATATATATGCCTTACCTTTGTTTTCCGCATCGGTCTTGTAACCGGTATCCTTAACAAAGGCGCGCCACTGGCCCACGGTCGCCTCCGTGGTCTGCATGTAGAAACCCCTGGTCAGTGTTACCCGGTGCAGGGCCTCTTCGTCCCGGTCACGGCCCTCTTCATTTTCCGGGCTCCCCATCATGAACGTCCCAGGGGGGATATAGACAAACTTCATGCCCAAGGATGACTCAACCATGCTCTTGGCAGCGGTCTTAGCACCCTTTTCCTGTCCGGATGCCTCCTGTGAATAAGCGATGAAAAGGAGAGAGAAAACCGAAAGGAATATAAAAATTGCACGATGTTTTGATAACATAGCAACCTCCGTGAAATGGAATAGTGTGTATTTTCATCCGGTTATTTTCCAGTTCCTTCCCGCTCAAAGCGGGCTGAAAAAAAACCATTTCAAAATAGATGGACTCGTTGGAGGTCCATCAACCGGCCGAGGGCGGGTAAGCCCCGGGCCGGGGTGAGGGTGGAACCATTTGAATTCACTTCAAATGGCGGGGGAGGGGCCGCCCTCCTCCGCCTCGGAAAAAGACGCTAAGCGACTTTTTCCGAGGTTATCAAAATAGACTTTATTTATACCGAAAAATGCCTGTATTTGACAACAAAATACGTAACGGCGCCGTTTCACTCCCACCACCCTAATCTATCAATTTCCTCATACAAGGCCCCGGCCAGGACCTTGTATCCCTTCCCGTTGAAGTGCACCAGATCGTAATAGAGTTCAAATCGCCGGGGATGGTTCCAGATGACGGGGGCAACATCCATATAGGGGACCCCCATCTCGTCTGAAAATTTGTGGGCCAGATCATGGAAGTACTCGAACTGGCTGGCGCCCCAACTATCTATAAAAAATTCCCAGTTTGCCTGCAGGGCAGTGATCCGCCGTTGATTTTCCATATCCATTTCCAATTCATAGGCAGGGGCCCAGCTTAGAAGGGCCACTTTGGCGCCCAAATCCCTGGCAGATTCGATAATGGCCTGCTGGTTTTTAAAAATACTCTCTTTGCACCTTTCCCACTGGAACTTGTCGTCGACTATCTTGAATTGGCTGGTCGTGGATTCGGCCAGGTTACGCCGGTGTAAAAAGTAAAGACAGCTTCGCCCTGCCAGCCCCTGCCACCAGGGGCTCTTTCTCTCTAAATCGAGGATGAATTCGAAGGGCCATGGGGTGCCGGGCTCCCATTGAGAGCCGTTGACGTAGGCCTGGGAGATATCATTATAGCCCCCGAGCCTGAGAATGAGGATATCCGGTCTGGTTTTGCTAAGCTCCCGGTCCCAAAAGGCCCTGTGCTGTAACACGTTGTATCCCGGATTCCCGCCGTTTAATATCTCCCAATGGGCAGACCCTTTTGCCTTGAGAATCCTTTCCAACTGGATGCTCCATATGTCTTTTTCGCGACCCAGCTTGGGCCCGAACAAATCAGATTCCCCTAATACCAGGACCCGCTTTTTGTCCCCGTCAGGAGCCGGTTCCGGTCCCCGCAGCCCGAAGCGGTTTATGTGGAGGTTTGGTGAGTGAAAGTTTTTTTTAAATCGGAAAAAGATTGGCTGCTCGGCCTTTTCCGCAAAGCTTCTGTAAGGATACTCCGAGATGATCTTGGCCCTGAAAGGCGTCAGAAAATGAAAAGAATGATAGACCCTGCTCCCTAATTCCAGGGCAAGCATCAGACCCGCAATGATCAGCACTGTCCAGAGAACGCTCATCATGATTCAGTTTTCCCTCCCATAAAAAACAGAAGCACCAAGGCCAGAAGGCTTACTGCCGAACACACATAAAAAAGGGATCCATAACCTGACCAGGACAAGACCATGCCTCCCATGAGCGGACCCAGAAAAAAACCGCCGTCAACCATTTCAATTGCCAGATTGATATTGAGTCCCTGGAACCGTGTGGGAGAGATATCGAACATCAGGGCATCGAAAAGGGGCATTGCCACTCCCCAGCCTAACCCCAATAAGACACCCAGGCTGTAAAACAACAAAGGTCCGGAGGTGTTGGCAAGGATCACGTAACCTGCGGCAACCAGGGACATGGACCAACCCAGCAGTTGAATCTTGCTTAACTTGTCAAACACGGGGCCGGCCGTAATTCGAACGGTAATCATTGTTACAAAGGCCAGGGTGAAAAAAAGGCCGGCATTTCGAATGCCGATGTCAACGGCAAAACGTTTCAGGAAAAAGAAAACCGGTGTAAAAGCGGTAAAAAAAACGAGATTTATAATCAGTAGCAGCAGCACACGACGGTCCCTTAAATTTTCTATCAGTTCTCCGGCCCTTATGCGGCCTTGTGGAACCGTTTCCCCCTTTGATTCGGTTGCGGGGACACGGACAATCAAAAGGAGAGGAAAGATAAGCAGCATCATGAACGCGGTAAGGTTAAGCACATGGTCAAAACCGCCTAACCAGTCGGAGATCGGACCCAGTATTGGGGGGACGACCGCATAGGGCAGGAGCGTACTGACCGAGAGAAGCCCAAATGCCTGGCCGCTTTTCTTTTGAGGTATAAAGCCTACAATCAGGACCATCATGGCCGTGGTCTGGCCCACAAATCCCACGCCGTGGAGGATCCGCACCAGGGCCATGGTGAAAAAACTCCTTGCAAAACCATAGGTAAGGAGCAGGACAATGACGACAGTGCAACTGATCCCCAGCCATTTTCGGGCATTCCCGGTATGCATGAAAGGACTTATTACAGGTCTAAGGATAAGGGAGAGCAGGGAAAACAGGGCAATTAAAAGCCCGAACCACCGGGAATCAATGGGCAGTGTGTGCAGGTACTGGTGGAAATGGAAAAAGACGGCCAGATTGCAGAATGCAAGGAAAAAAACCACGTTCAGGGCCAGAAACTCCCTTGTGAAAAGGCTTTCAGGCCGGGCCATGGGTCAACCTTTCGGCAATATTAACGCGATGGCTTCTCGTTTCAGACAGAGGCGTGTGATTTCTGTCCCGGCTGAGAGCCGCTCCCACAGGGTGTAATCGCGTCATGGCTTTTCTCCTTTGGGAACAATTCTTGTCAAAGCCTCCACAAATGCCTCCATGGCTTCCATGCTGGAGATGGTTAGTCGAATGTAGTTGGGAAAACGAAAGCCGGTCATGGTTCGCACCATAACACCCTGGGTCATGAGCTTTCTATAGGCCAGGCTGTCGCTCATGGGAAGCCTGATCATCATGAAATTTCCCTGGTCGTGCACAAAAGGGAGGCCTAAGATATCAAGTTCTTTTGCAACGAACTCCTTGCCCTCGCGGACCATCTCGCGGGTTCGGTTTATGTGTTCCTGATTATTCAGTGCGGCCAAAGCCGCTTCCTGGGCCAGGCCGTTTACGGAATAGACCACGCATGTACGGCGAATGATATCAACCACGTCCCGGTCACCGGCTAAGTATCCGATTCGAAGACCGGCCAGAGCATACATCTTGGAGAATGTCCTGAAGACCACTAAATTCGGATACTCCCGGATCAATCCGATCCCGTCGGGATAATCTTCCTTTTCAACAAACTCGCAATATGCCTCGTCCACCACCACGATCTGGCGACCGGCGATATTCCTTAAAAAACCCCGCAAACGTTCTTCGTCCCAGTAGCTGCCCGTGGGATTGTTGGGATTACAGATGAAAACAATCTTTGTCTTCTCATCAATACGATCAAGCATTTCCTCATCATCAAATCCGAAGTCCACCAAGGGAACCAGGCGTGCCTCAAAACCCGAGAACTCGGCCACCCACTCGTAAACGGCAAAGGTCTTATCCGCGGTTATTATATTGTCCCCCTCCTGGCAGAATGCCTTGATCACAAAACCTATCACTTCGTTGGCCCCGTTACCCACCAAAAACTGCTCCGGGTCAAGCCCGGACCTTTCGGCTAATTTGTGACGCAGGTGGTACGCGTCACCGCTGGGATATATTGAAGCGCGGGCCGCCGGGAATCTGTCTATCACTCCCCGTGCCTCTTCCGGGGGGCCTAAAGGGTTTTCATTGTTATTCAGGCGAAAGAGGTGGGAACAGCCATAGAGCTTTATCAGTTCGTTGTCAGGCTTGCTGGGGATGTAGGGTTCAAAACATTTTATGTGTTCAGGGACAAGTTTATTTAATGGCGGCGCATTCATTCTGCCACTTCCCCCAACTGAAAGATGACAATATCGCTCTTGCCGGCATATGGAAGCACTATTCTGGGAGTAAACCCGTGTTTCAAAAGGGCCGGCGTGAATTCCGTATGCCAGGGCTCGGCCAGGTCCATCTCGAAAAAGACGCTCCGCAAGGATTCCCGGCTCAGAAGCGTCAAATGGTTTGCAAGGTTGGTCCCGGCATCCATGCCCGGACGAATTGGCCGAAGGGTGACCACATTCCGGGACCGGTCAAATTCCGTTGAGAGGACTGAAAAGCGTGTCTTGGTTTCCCCAAGGTCCTTGACCAGGCGTATCTCTCTGGGGAGGACCAGGCGTGAGAATTCCCCCTGAAGAAACCCTTCCAGCTCGGGGTGGGACCATACTGCCGTGCCCGGATCTTCCTGCATCTGGCGAAAGTAGGCGGTAAGCGATGCGGTTGACCCATCTTTGTTGAAGATCGTGAGAGACCCCAAAGGTTCGAAATGCTCCTTAGGCAGGTCGTCAGTGGGGTATCGGTTTATCAGACCCACGGCATGGGTCTTTGCAATGGCCCCCAAGCAGTTTTCGAGTAATGACTCGGGTATGGAAGAATCCGGATCCTGGTTGAAGAGGTAAGGTCCAAAACACTCCACCGTCTTTAGCCCCGTCCAGCGCCAGACAATTCCACCGCCCAAATGGCCGTCAGGGGCCAGGGCCAGGGCCGCCCGGCATTCCCCGCTCTCTAACATATCAACAAACTTGCCGGGATATTCGAAAAATTCGGGGGTGATCAGGTCCTGATAATGACTGCCCACAAGAAGGGCCAGGAGTTTCATTTCCTCCGGATTGGGTTCCTGTATGGAGAATTCCTTGAGAGGCCTTGCCTTTGGCACGGTCTCTTCGTCTGATGACGGGTACTTCTTTTCCTTGATCAGCGTGAGCTGGACCCCTTTGCCCCTTTCTATTAAAACCTGAAAGCGTTCCACCGTCCGGGAGGCGATCAAAAGGCCCATCTCTTCCAGGCTCGCTTCATCATCAACGGATACGGTTGTGGTCAGGTTAAAGGCCCGCATGTTAAAGTCTTCCACGGAAAAGAGAAAGACCGCCCGTACATAATAGCCGCCCCCGGAACAACGGATCTCAACCATCTCGTCGGGTGAGGCTATCCGGCAAAGATAAGAAAAAATTTCCTCTGTAGCCAGGGTCAATGACATGGCCTCGGCCCGTCCCAGCCCCAGGGCAACGGCCCCGTTTTCCACAAAAGATGTAACTAATGGCAGGAACACGGAATCCGCGGCAACACTCAAAAAAACTTCTCTATTGTTTTTCAAGTTCAAGATAGCCCCCTGTTTTATCCTTTCTTCTTACTAATGGTCAGGATATTCATGTCATTTTTCCTGTGATACTTCATTTCATCAAGCATATTGCGTGCAAGATAAATACCGAGGCCTCCTATCCTGCTGTCCTCTATGCTCTTACCCATCTCCGGTTTCCTTTTCTTGAGAGGGTCAAAAGGGATGCCCGTGTCCGCGATCTGCGCAAAAAAATCGCCCTGCTCGTTCGTAAGGCACCTGACGGTGAGTTTCCCGTTTTTATCGGGATAGGCGTAAAGGATAACGTTCGTAAGGAGTTCATCAACGGCCAGTTCTATTTCATGGCATTTCTTTTCATCCGATATCGTTTGACCGGCATGATCAAGGATGAAACTTTTTAAGGTGTGCAGATTATCCAATTCCGCTGGAAGACTTATTGTGTCATGTTTGGGCGGTGGCAATGTTTTTCTCCTTTCGTAACTGCTCAGGTTCAACGTTCAGAGGTTCAGGGTTCAAGGTTAGATTGATGAAATAAAGGTTCGATTCTAAACCAAATGCATAGTTTATCCGGTTCTTGCAGAACGACAGGTGCTGTTGCACACAAATCCGGAGCGAATTCTTTATTGCATAAGAGATATGAAGAAAATCCCGATACAATCGGGAGTAACCTTGAACTGTGAACCGTGAACCTGACAACCCGTTACCTTTTTTCTCAAGAAGTATTATCTATATATGGATACACTTAACGATTGAACAAATAAAGGATTAATCCCTCAATTGAACATCAGTCAAGATCCCCACCAAGATACAGGTCCCTGACCATCTCATTTTTTGACAGGTTTTCTATTTTGTCTTCCAGGGCAATCCGGCCGGTCTGGATGACGTACCCCCTGGTAGCTATTACAAAGGCCATCAAGGCATTTTGTTCAACGAGCAAAATAGTAGTTCCCTCCTCGCTGATACGTTGTATGGTATCAAATATCGTCTCAACCAGCAACGGCGCAAGACCCATTGAGGGTTCATCAAGGAGCAGGAGCTGTGGACGGGCCATGAGCGCCCGGGCAGTGGCTAACATCTGCTGCTCTCCGCCCGAAAGGGTGCCTGCGATTTGACCCCGCCTTTCTCTGAGACGTGGGAACAGCTCAAAAACTCCCTCCATATCCTTCACGATTTCCTTGATGTCATTCCGGATAAAGGCACCCATTTCAAGGTTTTCAGTAACTGTCAGCCGGGAGAAGATCTTTCTTCCCTCCGGCACCTGAGAGATTCCCATGCGTACGATACTGTGGGGAGAAAGACGATTGATCCGGGTCCCCTCAAAGTCAATGCTACCCTGTCTCGTTTTGAGAACACCCGAAACCGCATTGAGAACCGTGGTCTTGCCCGCGCCATTGCTGCCGATAAGCGTAACAATCTCTCCCTTACGCACTACTAAGGATATCCCTTTTATGGCATGGATATTCCCGTAATAGATGTGGATGTCCCGGACTGTAAGGAGGCCCTGTCCCTTGTTCATAACTGCTCAGTACCCTCAATTTGTCGCGTCATTGATCTATGGGTTTAGGGGCACCCCGTAATCACTTACGCTGTTACAGCCCTCTTTCCCATCATTGTGCCAAGACGTCCCAGATATGCCTCTATCACCTTGGGGTTTTTCCGGACCTCTTCCGGGCTTCCTTCAGCGATCTTAACCCCGTAATCGAGGACCGTGACGCGGTCGGAAATACCCATGACCACGCGCATATCATGTTCGATGAGAAGAATGGAGAGTTCCAGTTCCGTCCGGATTTGTTCAATGAACCCGGTTAACTCTGCGGTCTCCCGGGGGTTCATTCCAGCGGTTGGCTCGTCCAATAACAGGAGCCGGGGTTTTACCGCCAGGGCCCGCGCGATTTCAAGTCTTCGCTGATCTCCATAAGGCAGGTTTTTTGCGAGGGTGTCCCCTTGATCATTGAGACCCACAAAGTTCAATAGTTCATCGGCTTTCCCGAATGCCTTTTTTTCCTCTTTCAGGGTGCTCCTGTTCATGGCGATTGCACCCCAGACACCTGCCTTCATGCGGCAGTGCTGGCCAACCAAGATATTTTCAAGGGCCGTCATGTTGCCAAAAAGCCGTATATTCTGAAAGGTCCGGGCAATGCCCAGGGACGTGGTAACGTGGCTTTTGAGACCCCGTATACTCCTGTTCCCAAAGATAATGTCGCCCCCGTCTATGGGATAAACACCGGTCAAACAATTAAAAAGAGTCGTTTTGCCTGCCCCGTTGGGACCGATGAGCCCAAGGATCACGCAGGATTCAAGCGCGAGGTCTATGTTATTCAAGGCGGTGAGCCCGCCGAATCGTTTTGAGAGCCCTTTTGTCTGGAGTAATATGGTCATGGTCCCCGGTCTCTATTCCCTCAGTTCCATCTTCCTTCTGGCAGACGGTATAAATCCGGTCGGCCGGAAGATCATCATGGCCACTAAAAGACCGCCGAAGGCAAGCATCCTGTACTGATGTACCCCTCTGAGGATTTCGGGAAGTCCGATTAAGATAACAGCCCCTAAGATGACGCCGGGAATGCTTCCCATACCCCCGATAATTATCAGACAAAGCACATTAATGGAAACCATCAACGAAAAATTTTCCGGGAAAATGGATCCCTGCCTGGCGGCAAATATGGCACCTCCAATCCCTGCAAATGAGGCGCCGATTGTAAATGCAAGCAGTTTGTATTTCAAGATGTTGATACCCATCACGGCTGCCGCATCCTGGTCCTCCCGCATGGCGATCCAGGCCCTTCCAATGCGGGAATTATTGAGTCGGTCGGCAACAAAGGCGGAAAAAATTATACCGGCAAAGATCAAATAATACCATCTGAAAGGACTGTTTACCACGAAATTTCCCATTGCGGGCGCGTCAATCCTTAAAAGACCCCTGGGCCCGTTGGTCAGAGGGTCCAGGTTGTTCAAAAGTATGCGGATGATTTCACCAAAGCCTAATGTTACAATGGCAAGATAGTCGCCGCGCATGCGTAGGACCGGAATCCCTAACAAGGCCCCGCCTCCCGCGGCAAGGGCCACACAACCGGGCAGCATCACCCAGAAGGGGATGTGTATCCCGAAATGGGGGGAGGCCAACAGGGCGTACCCATAGGCCCCGATGGCATAGAACGCCACATAGCCCAGATCAAGGAGCCCTGCAAAACCCACGACAACATTGAGACCGATACCCAGCATGACATAAATGCCGATATTTCCCAGGACCTGGGTCCAGTAATTGCCGACCATGGGGGGTAGCAGGAGCAGAAAAAGCACCACTATCGGCAGATAGATTTT
This sequence comes from Desulfobacteraceae bacterium, assembly GCA_030666795.1. Classification (GTDB taxonomy): domain Bacteria; phylum Desulfobacterota; class DSM-4660; order Desulfatiglandales; family Desulfatiglandaceae; genus JAIOSR01. Next base: position 3,954 of record DAOUXC010000042.1, on the reverse strand, counting down.
TTTTGTATTCATCATTTCTTACTTCTCAAATCCCACCGCGGTCTTCCGAATTCCCATCACGCCCTTTCCGAGACGACCTCTCCCAATATGCCGCTTGGCCTGAAAATCAGGACAAGTACCAGGAGGCCGAATGCGATGACGTCTTTGTATTCCGCAGGCATAAACAGGACTCCAAATGCCTCTGCCAGCCCCAAAAAATACCCGCCTAACATGGCTCCAGGCACGTTTCCGATGCCTCCCAGAACAGCGGCCGTAAATGCCTTGATGCCGGGGATAAACCCCATCATGTGATCGATCTGGGTATAGTAAATACCGACCATGACCCCCGCGGCCGCGGCCAGGGCCGAGCCTATGACAAAGGTGATCAGGATAATTCTGTTCACGTCAATACCCATGAGGGAGGCCGCATCTCTGTCCTCTGCCACGGCCCGCATGGCCTTGCCTGTTTTTGTTTTTTGAATAAACAGATAGAGCCCGACCATCAGTAAAACAGAGCCTGAGATAATAAAAAGCTGGAAGTAAGAGATGCTAAACCAACCGAATTCGAGAAATTCCTCCTGTATGATATCCGGGTACACCTGCATACGGGCCTTGATGATCAGCATCATGACGTTCTGGAGGAAAATGGAGGCGCCTATGGCACTTATAAGGGGGGCGAGTCTGGGCGCGTTGCGCAGAGGTCTGTAGGCGATCCGCTCCAAAAGGGCGCCGAGGATTGCGGAAACAACCATGGCCGCCAGGAAAGCGGCGACTATTGAGAGGCCGGGATGGGTATCGGAAAAGCCGCTGTTTACAAAATAGGTCAGGGCCGCAAATCCCCCGAATGAGCCGAACATGAATATCTCACCATGGGCAAAATTGATCATGAAAAGGATACCGTAGACAAGAGTGTAACCTAATGCAATCAGGGCATAAATCCCTCCAATGGTCAGGCCATTGATGATTTGATCGATGATGACTTGCGGATTGAGGAGGTAGGACATGACACCGTTTGTTATCGGTTGTTCAATTCTTTCTTTCCGTGTAGCTGTACAAGATCTCAGGTTAAAGGTTCACGGTTTCCGGATTAACCCGCAAAAAACCTCACCCCTGCAAAAGAGTTACAGTACTCATTGGTTTTTCAAAGGGTTAAAATTTTTCAGACTTTGCATCTGTGTAGCTACATTGCCGTTTTTGATACGATCCAAGCGGAAGGATGTGATTTTATAACGGACAACAAACGGCACGCATCGGTCAGAACTCCAATTGCTTGAAAAATCGTTTTCCGTTTTCATCAACTACTTTGTATATCTTCACAACGGAGCCGGTCCGGTCCCCGTGGGCGTCAAACGCGATTCTACCGGTGATGCCGTCATACGCCGTGGCCGCAATAGCATCCCTCAATGCCTTTTTTCCTATGATCAGGCTGCCGTCCGGCTGTTTTTTTGCCGCTTTCTCAACGGCCCTCATCAGGATGGTGGCCGCGTCGTATGCCTGGGGCGAAAAGGTCTGTCTCGGCCCGTACTTTGCCTCAAATCTTTTTACCCATACGGGGTCCGGTTCTTTGGCATAAGTGACATAACATCCATTGCTGGCCTTCCCGCCCGCCTGGATAAAATCCTTTTCAGTATAACAACCGTCATCGCTCATGAAATGGGTCTTTCTCAAACCCACCCTTTTCATCTGACGAGCCACCAGGACGCCCTCGGCGGCCATACCGCCGAAGTAGATCAGCTTAGGCCTCAAAGGTTTTATTTTTGTGAGCACGGGCGAAAAATCCTTGTCCCCTCGTGTCAGGCCTTCCGAGGCCAGGACTTTACCACCCCTTTTTTCGATATTCTTCCCGAAATCCTCGGCCAGGCTCTGGCCGTAGTCACTCTTGTCGTGAAGGACGACTACGCTTGTCCAACCACGCTTAATCGCGAAGGCGGCGGCCCTTTCGGCCTGTATCCTGTCATTCCAGCATGTCCGGAAAAAGATGGGGATACCGCGGGCGGTCAGTTCCAGGGCCGTGGAGGATGGGGAAACCATGACCACCTTGTATTTGTCGTGAATATCCGAGGCAGGCTTGCTGCCCCCGCTGCACATATACCCCACGAGACCGACCACTGATGGATCATTACACAATTTCTCGGCAATTGCCACGGAAGGCGGGCCGGAACACCCGTCATCTTCGGCCTGAAGGACCAGGGAATGGCCCAGGATAGACCCATGGTCAAGGACGGCCATTTCCGCGCCATGCTTGATATCGATCCCCAGGCTTGCGTAATCCCCCGTAAGCATGGTGCCCATCCCTATCTTTATGGGTTTGCCCGCCGGTATGGTAATGGTCCCCCATTCATCGGCATGGACCGAAAAGGGGCCGAGAACAAGACAGAAAAAGGCCAGCAAAACGATTATCTGAGTTTTTTTTGTCATGATCGTCCTCCCTGTTTCTCCTTTCTGACTTTGTCTTTTATCCTGTTTATATGACCCCTGCCAAGGCCCTTGACCTCGCAACCCAACTCAAAGTATCGCCTTATCTTATCATCATCCAGTATCCCGAAACAATCTACAACCGCTAAAGGTCCGCCGGCCATCCTGACAACGTCCTCAGGCACCAATTCAAGGTACGGCTGATGCCGGACCGCAAAGACAACCGCGTCTGATCCCTTCAAAGCCTCTTCCAGGTCCGGGGTCATTCGAAATTCATCCAGATGCTCCTGGTTACGGAAAAAGCGGGACCAGCTTGCACCGACCGCGGGATACGTGTCCTGTTTCTCAAGCTCCCACCAGTGCTGCACATAGGGATCATGGGCCTTTACATCCGCCCCCATTTCGGTCAGTTTGCGCACGATAATCTCAGAACCGCTGTAACGTGTATCTCCCACGTCTTCCCTGTAAGATGCCCCCAGAACCGCGATCTGAGAGGCCGCCACAATCAGACCCATATTTCTTAAGGCATCACGTACCAACTGGGCGGCGTGCAATGCCCTTGTGTCATTAATATTTATGGCCTGCGGGGTGATCTTGAATATATCGTTTTCAAAACCCATCAAATGCTTGTAGGCCCAGAGGCCAAGACCCCCGTCCTTGGGGAGACAATAACCGCCGATCCCGGGCCCCGGGAAGATGATATTACTGTGGGTCGGTCGAACCTTGACGGCATTGATCACCTTAATGAGATCCACCCCGTTGGTCTCAGAGAACAGACTCCATTCATCAAGAAAGGCCAAGATAGTGGCCCTGTAACTGTTTTCCACTATCTTACAGGTTTCACTTTCAATGGGCCTGTCAAGGACTGTAAGGGGGAATTCATCCACATTCAGGATCTCTGACAGAAATCTACTGATCTTTTCACGGCTTTCCCGGTTAATGCCGCTGCATACGCGCCAGAAGTCCCTGACGGACCGCACATATTCCTTCCCGGGCATTACCCTTTCAAAGCTGTGGGCCAGCATGGGCTCCTCAGCAATTCCCCGTTTCTTAAAGGCCTTCTTAATAATAGGATAGGCAATATACTCGGTGGTTCCGGGGGGTACCGTGGTTTCTATCAATACCAGACAATGGGAAGAGATCTTTTCTCCTATGATCTTGAAACTGTCCTCTAAGGCGCTTATATCCGCATGTCCGCTCCTTAGATTACCCAGGTCCTGTTTGAGATAATCGCACTGGACATCCACGACCAGAACGTCTGCCAGTTTGAGGGCGTCGTAGGTGAAGGTGGCCGACATTGTCTTTTTCCGGTTTACGCAGCGCTCTATCAAAGGGGCTACTTCAGGGTCCTCTGCCTTGACAGGGGATATGCCCCGGTTGAAAAGCGGTATTTTCCAGAAGCTCCGGGTGCTCGGCCTTTGCATGCCGATGACAAATTTGCCGGGCTTGCCGGTCTTTTTGTCAACCGAATCGGCGACCACGCCGGCCATAACCGCGCCCACAAATCCCAGACCCATGACCACCACAATCTCAAGGCCCTCTCCTCTTTTTTCTTTTACC
>DAOUXC010000246.1 GCA_030666795.1 Desulfobacteraceae bacterium | reverse complement strand
CTTTCAATGGAATGGGAACAGCAGACCCTCGAGCAGTATGGCCTTTCCGGCTCCCGGGAACCAACACACTGGATAAAAACGGCCGTCCTTGCCCTTTTTAAAGATGGGTCATTATTGATAAACCTATGATCCAGCTCAAGGTGTGTGACCACCCTTGGGTCCTTGCCGTAAAGGTATTCGTGGGGCTTGGATTCGATGGCCCCTGTTGCGATCACGGTTATCCCGTGCTCTATTAGTTCTTCCCTGCCATGTAAACTCAGGGTGGTTTTAAAGTTTCCTACAAATCCCTCTACTTTTCCGAGTTCCGTATCCAGGTATAATTCTATGTTGTCGTGTTCTTTGACAGATCTTATAAGATCGGTGAGATCCTCCTGTATATCTTCACCCTTCCAGGTCCTGAAAAGATTGAGGGCATTGCCTCCCAGGGAGGCGGAACGTTCCACAAGACAGACCTTATATCCCTGGTCGGCCAGGCTCCTGGCAGATGTCATGCCCGAGATTCCGCCACCTATCACAAGGGCCTTCTGGTTGACCTCCAATGTGGACTCTAAAAGGGGTTCCATCAAGGCAACCTTGGCCACTGCCATGCGTACCAGGTCCCTGGCCTTTTCAGTGGCCAGTTCCGGGTCGTCCTTGTGGACCCATGAATCCTGGTTCCTGATATTTGTCATCTCGAAGAGATACTTGTTCAACCCGGCGGCAACCAGGGTCTCCTGAAACAGGGGCTCATGGGTCTTGGGTGTGCACGCGGCAACCACAACACGGTTCAGATCGTTCTCTTTGATCACCCTGGAAATGGCCTCCTGGGTATCCTGGGAGCAGGAATAGAGATTATCGGTCACATATTCCACATACGGGAGGGATGCGGCATAGTCCCGGACCGCCGGGACATCGACGACACTCCCGATATTGATCCCGCAATTGCATACAAAGACCCCAATGCGAGGCCTTTCACCGATTATGTTGGTCTCTTTCGGGACCTCTTTTTCTTTGGTCAGGGTGCTCCTTGATGTGCTCAAAAGGGCTCCCGCCTCTGCCGCGGCCCCGCTTGCCTCAATAACCGACTGGGGAATATCCTTGGGACCTTGAAAAGCTCCGCACACGTAAATGCCTTCCTTAGACGTGGTAACAGGATGAAAGGATTCCGTTTCACAAAATTGACCTTCCGTAAGGTCGATATCCAGTTTTTGGGCAAGTTCCACCATTTCAGGTGATGTCTCAAGCCCTACCGAGAGAATCACCATATCAAAAGTCTCTATCTCGATTTTTCCATTTTCATGGATATATGGAATTGACAGGTCATCTTTGCCCAAAACAGGGTCAATAGTATGGATCCTGGAACGGAGAAAACGAACCCCGTGTTTGTTTCGGGCTTCATCATAGTACCTCTCAAAATCCTTGCCATGAGTCCGCATATCCATGAAGAAAACAGCGCAGTCCAGGTCGCCTCCCGCGTGTTCCTTTGCAATAACGGCCTGCTTTATCGCGTACATGCAGCAGACCGAGGAACAGTAGCCGTGATCGCACCGGTTGATATCCCTGGACCCCACGCATTGCAGCCACGCGATTTTTTTAGGTTCCCTGTTGTCTGAAGGCCTGACAAGATGACCCGTGGTGGGGCCTGAGGCGGAAAGAATCCTCTCAAATTCCATTGAAGTGATAATATTCGAATGTGTTGAATAATGATAAGTCTCAATCTTAGAGGAATCAAAGGGCTGAAAACCGGGGGCTAAGATAATAGAGCCCGCATCAATTTCCAGGGTCTCGGGTTGCTGGGCATGTGTTTCAAGTGTCACGGCTTCGGCCCCGCAGGCCTCAACACACTCGTAGCATTCGCAGCAATAGCTGCAGTTTAGACAGCGACTCGACTCATCCTGGCCTGTTTTTTCGTCATAGCCTAATTCTACTTCTTTGAAGTTGCCCTCACGCTCTGCAACAACAAGTTCCGGCATGTTTCCCCTTGGTTTTTTCTCTACATTCGGGGGGATAGGGCGGTAATCAGGATTTTCGGTTGAAACAGGGGTTCGTCCTTCGGCCATGTCCCTGCCATCCAAATAGCGGGTAATTGACTCGGCCGCCTCTCGGCCCGCAGCTATTGCGCCTATAGCTACCCAGGGACCGGTCTGTGCGTCTCCGCCTGCAAAAACCCCTTCTCTGCCGGTAGCGAAGGTAACAGGGTCTACCTCGATGGTCCCCCACCGGGAGAAATTCAAACCCTCGATTTCCTCGATAGCGGAAAGAGCCGGCCTCTGTCCGATGGCCGGGATGAGTTGATCAATTTCCAGGTCAAACTCGGTTTCCGGTACCGGGATCGGTCTTCTTCTGCCTGATGAATCGGGTTCCCCTAATTCCATTCTGATACAGCGCAGCCCCACTATACGACCATCCTCGGAAAGTACCTTCTGGGGGGCACAAAGATAAGTAATCTTAACGCCTTCCGCCTCTGCCGCCAGGATCTCATCTTCCCATGCCGGCATCTCATCGCGGGTGCGACGGTAACGGATACTTACTTCCTCGGCGCCTAAACGAACCACGCATCGGGCCACGTCCACGGCCACATTACCCCCTCCGATAATGGCCACCTTTTTCCCCACATCCGCCTTACCGGTCAAATTTACTTCTCTCAGGAAATCCACACCCTGAATGACCCCTTTGGCCTTCTCTCCCGGGACACCTAATGGAATTCCCCTGTGGGCCCCTATGGCAAGATAGACCGCTTTGTGACCTTCCTCAAAAAGATCAGCCAAATTGAAATCCTGACCAAGGGCGGTATTGGTCTTGATCTCCACTCCGAGATTGGTAATCAGCTCGATTTCACTGTCCAGAACTTCTCTGGGAAGGCGATGCTCGGGAATGCCTGCTCTCAGCATCCCGCCAGGCTCAGGCAATGCCTCAAAAATGGTAGAAAGGATCCCTTTTTTTGCTAAGTGATAGGCGACTGAAAGCCCGGCAGGACCGGAGCCGATAATGGCCACCCTTTCCTCCCTCTGAGGCAGGCATTCTATTTTTACGTCCCTGGGATCAAATTTATCGGCGGCTAATCGTTTGAGGTGCCGAATAGCGACAGGATCATCAACCTCACATCGCCGGCAGGCGTTTTCGCAACCATGCGGACAGATTCTCCCGATCACCCCCGGAAGGGGCAGATCTCTCATGATAATTTTCAGGGCCTCTTCATATTTTCCCTGCTTAACCATCTGGACATAGCCTTGAACATTAAGTCCCGCCGGACAGGCCAGATGGCATGGAGCCCTATCGTTCTTCTGTATGGCAAAGGCGCCCGGTATGGCCTGGGCGTATTTCTTGTAAGTTGCCTTTCTGTCGCACAGACCCTGATCGTATTCACTGGGTAGCGCTACCGGGCATACCTCAGAACAATCTCCACATGCCGTACATTTGGCAGCGTCAATATATCGGGGGGTTTTGTGAATGGTTACCTTGAAATTTCCTTTGGAGCCTTCAACCTTGTCTACCTCGGCAGAGGTGATCAGGTTGATATTAAGATGCCGGCCGACCTCGACCAGTTTTGGTGAGATAATTCACATGGCACAGTCATTGGTAGGAAATGTCTTATCCAGTTCGCTCATCACACCGCCAATGGCGGATGACTTCTCTATTAGGTTGACAAGGTATCCGGAATCAGCCAGGTCCAGTGAAGCCTGCATCCCGGCGATACCGCCTCCGACGACCATAACGGATCCAACGGTTTTTTTAGGCATGTCATACTCCTTAAAGACTTAACGTGGGAGGTTGAGATAAAAATGCAGTTAATTTCTACGGTATTTTTATTTTATCGTAGCGTATATCTACACTATTACAATTTTATTGAAAAAGTCAACAAAAAAAAATTCCTAAAAAATCCGGGTTGACATTCGTGTTGGCAAATGCTACGTTAAAAAAGTCAATATCGTAGCATATAACAACACTTTCTGTGTTTCGGCGTTCAGCGGTTTTGGTTTAGAGATCGTGGTTTCAACCGGGAACCCTTAATTGTGAACCCTCCTGCCGTCCTACGGGCAGGTCGGAACCCGTGAATGCCTCTGGAAAAACTAATCATTCAAGGGATATGATTCATGTCAGATAAAAATAAATCAATCATCAATATCGCCCTTGTCGGCGGAGGATCATTTTGTAAAGAAATCATAGCCAAAACAGCTCTTGATTATCCTAAGAAAGTGGTAAACGCCAGCATTGTAGCTGTGGCGGATCCGGATTTTAAGTCGCCCGGCGTAATGCTTGCAAGAGAGAAGGGGCTGCATACTGTAAGAGATTATCACGAACTCTATCAACCTGAATATGATATCCATCTTATCATAATCCTGACCCCGGACAAGACTATTTTTGAGGACATTCTGAAGAACAAACCGCACAATATCAGAATCCTCTCATACCACGTATTTGAACTTTTCTGGAAAGCCATCAGCCTGGAACGGGAGAGGACGCAGGAGATAGAGACCATCCTGAACGGCATTCAAGACTTCATTTTAGTCATCACCCCGGACAGGGAGATCATCGAGGTAAACCAGCCTTTTCTCGATCAGATGGGTTACACCCGCGAAGAAGTGATAGGCAGCAAATGCCACGAGATCTATCATAAAGAAGATCACCCTTGCAATGGAAGTGACCTCTTTTGCCCTCTAAACAGGGTCATTCGTGATAAAAGGCCCAGCCAGCAAGTCAGGACCCGGGTGGACCACAATGGCGAACGACGCTATATTGAAGTGACCATTTACCCCATTTGGGAAAAAGATGGTAGGATCTCAAAATTCATAGAGATCAGTCGTGATATAACCGAACGCAAAAAAGAGGAAGAGGAAATCACCCAACGTCTGGAGCAGATGGTCGAGGAACGAACCCGTCAGTTGAAGGAAACCCATGCCAAGCTCCTACACCAGGACAAAATGGCCTCTTTAGGCAAACTGTCCGCATCGGTCGTCCACGAAATCAATAACCCGATTGCCGGCATATTGAATCTTATCATGCTCATCAAAAGGATCATTGAAGAGGGTTCGATGTCCCAAAAGGAATTGGATCGCTTCAGCCGGTATCTGAACCTGATGGAGACGGAAACCAGGCGAACAAGCCGGATTGTCTCCAATCTATTAGCCTTTTCCAGACAATCAAAGGTGGACTTAAAGCGTTTGAGCGTTAACCGACTTTTAGAAAAAACGCTCTTTTTGAATTCCAATCTTTTAAAAATGAATAGCGTCGAGGTTGAAAAAAAGCTGGATGCAACCCTGCCCGACATTGTAGGTTCGGAGGACCAGCTTCAGCAGGTTTTTATGAATCTTGTCTCCAATGCGGGCGAGGCTATTGAAGTCAACGAAGGTGGTGTCCTGACCATAGAAAGTGAGTGCTTTTCAGAGGGAGACAAGATAGCGATTTCCTTCAGAGACACGGGGACAGGTATACCCGAAGAAAATTTTTCCAGACTTTTTGAACCCTTTTTTACTACAAAGAAGAAGGGTAAAGGAGTTGGTTTAGGCCTTTCGGTGGCATACGGAATCATTGAAGAGCATGGAGGCTCAATCAATGTGGAATCAGAGGAGGGAAAGGGCACAACTTTCAAGGTAGAGCTTCCAGTGAGACATCTCGCAGAGAGGCTTGATCCGGATGGAGGTCCCTATGGTGAACACTAAGATCCTCATTGTAGATGACGAACTGATCATGCGGGAGTCCTTAGGAGGCTGGCTGGAAAGGGACGGGCATGATATCGAAACGGTAGCCAGCGGTGAAGAGGCACTGGAAATCTTAAAAGACACGCGGTTTGATATCCTTTTAGTGGATATTAAGATGGAAGGCATGAGCGGTCTGGATGTTCTGCGGCACGTGAGAGAAACCGATCCTGATGTCGCGGTCGTCATGATTACGACCTACGGATCTATTTCCACGGCCATTGAGGCCAT
>DAOUXC010000266.1 GCA_030666795.1 Desulfobacteraceae bacterium | reverse complement strand
GTTTCCGGATGGACCCTACATAATCATTTTGCGCAGGATCCTGTAATGCTTATTTGCCGAGTCAAGCATGCGAGGCTGATGAAGCCTGTGTCCTTCCACATAATCCAGGGCCTTAGGCTCACAGGCTCTCACACATGCAGGATCTCCATCACACAGATCACACTTAAAGGCCAGTCCGCTATCCGGGTTGAATCCCATGGCCCCGAAAGGGCATGCAGAGACACACATCCTGCAGCCAATGCACAGATTGGTTCGGATCATCACCCTGTTCAGATCGTTGTCGCGGTATATGGCCTTATTGGGGCATATGGAAAGACAGGGAGGATCTTCACAATGCTGGCAGGTTGTCGGCAAATAAAACCCACTCCCATTGCCTTCACTTATTACATGAATACGGGAAAAAACGGGATCATTAAAACCCGCATGTTTTTTTGAACAAGCGATCTCGCATTCCTTACAGCCCGTACATTTTGTAGGGTCAAAAGAGAGCATTTTGGCCGTCATAGCGGGGCTCCTTTTCTTTTGTGAAGTGTCACATGACGGTTACTTTCGAGTTCTACACGATAACCTGCGTGTCATGCATTTTTTGTTCAGCAAGCTGAACTTTTTATTGTTCTATTTTAATCAAATAAAGCCTTTTGTCAAGCGATATTGTCAATAAAAATAATTCAATCATTAAATATTCCGTTATAATACATTACATTGAGTTTTTTAGATGAAAAGACCGACAATAAAGCTTTCATTGATTGTTCATTATGCTGAACTTTTAACGGGGTTGGGGATTGTGGGTGGGGATTGGGTCGCTAATTCACCCCAAAGCAAAGAAATGTTGAGGTATGCTAAAACCGATACACCATGTTGGAATTAATCGTTTTGACTTAATTTGGTTTTTCGTCCATAGTGGTAGCACTTTTTTGATATCAATAAGATTGCTTGGGACAGGTGAGCTTATCGTTGGGGCTAAAAGGATTAATCAGTAGTGGTATCTCAATTGAGCGATATGAATTGCATTTTCGGAAACTTTATAGATAAATCTGTGCTCTTCTGTTATTCGCCTGGACCAGTAGCCTGAAAGGGCATGTTTTAACGATTCAGGCTTGCCCATGCCCTCAAAAGGATTGCGTTTAGTTTCCTTGATAAGGGTATTGATACGGAGGAGGATTTTTTTATCAGTTTTTTGCCAATAGACATAATCATCCCAAGCGTGGTCAGAGAAAATGAGCTTCACTCTATTAGCTCCTTTTCAGACCCTTTACCATTTTCGAGCTGGGCAATAGATTCTATCAAACGTCTTGTGTTTTTCGGGGACCGCAAGAGGTAGGCTGTTTCTTCAAGGGCTTCAAAGTCCTCAAGAGACATAATGACCACAGAATTCGATGATTTCCGCGTGACAATTATCGGGGTACGGTCCCTACAAACTTTTTCCATTGTTTTAGCAAGGTTTTGCCTTGCTGCTGTATAGGTTATAGCTTCCATTTTGGCATCTCCTGTACAACTTATTGTACATATGGAAAACGGATTGTCAAGCAGATTTTTCGTGCCTCAACATGAAAATTCAGCGGACCCAAAAAGCCGCGAGGCTGATTAGCAGTGTCAAATTAATTGCATAACCTTAGTCCAGGTGGCGTATGAACACACCTTCAAATAACCCATGCAACAACTGTGGAATCTGTTGTTTGGCCTTTGCGCTTCCTCCCTTCGATGCCAACGAGTTGGTAAAGGCCTCGGATGAACTCATTCAACAAGTTGACGCTTACGCTCGCAGTGCCCGTTATCGGAAATCTAATCCGTGTCTCTGGTTGGATCTCGATTCCGGCAAGTGCAAGCACCACGCAGCACGGCCGGTCCTTTGCCGGTGGTTCGAGCCAGGGTGTCAGGCATGCAACGAACTGCGTATCAAAGCCGGTCTTCCGAGCTTGCAGGTCAAGCAATTGAAATAGGGAGCAGACTTCCAACAGGTGTTGAATCACGGGAAACGTCTGCTGGGGTTTAGTCTTACAGATGAGGATACAGGCAGGATGATAGAAGTCAATCAGTTTGAAGAAATTATCCAGATCAGGATGAGCCGCGAGTTAGGAGGAAAACCACTCTATTGGGTTGCCGCCTATCTTGTTGACGGTCTTCTCATTGATACCGGCTGTAAGCATACTGCTGACGAACTGCTCCAATTCCTGGAGGATCAAACCGTCAAGCTCGTAGTAAACACGCATTACCACGAAGACCATATTGGTGCTAACCATCTTTTAAAGAAAAAGTCCGGCATCGATATATTCGCGCATCGTGAATCGGTCCCTCTCATCAACCAAGTTCCCAAGTTATACCCATATCAGGAGATGGTTTGGGGTTATCCGGAGCCAACTGAAGTGGATTGCTTGTCCGACAAGCTAAAAACTGATCATTTACATTTTGAGGTAGTAGAGACGCCCGGTCACTGTAACGGACATATAGCATTAGTAGAACCTGAAAAAGGTTGGAGCTTTTCCGGTGACCTTTTCGTTTCGGAAAGACCGGCAGTTGTCCGACCGGAGGAGAATATCACGGAAATCATAAGTTCAATGAAAAGGCTTATCGACCTCAAGACCGACAGGCTTATTCTATTTACCTCCATCGGCAATGTAGTACAGGATGGTCGCAAGGCCCTTCAATCATGTATAGACTACTTCCGGGACTTGTCGCAAAGGGCAAAACAACTCGACAAAAAGGGGCTCTCCATAGAAGCCATTCGGGATAGACTTTTCGAAAGAGAAAGTCATCTTGCCGGATTTACGGATGGACAGTTCTCTTCTGAAAACCTGGTCCGCGCTGTTCTTCAATCATAGGTGTATCATTCTTCCGTTATTAGAGACAATATTTCACGCGAATACAAGCGCGTCAAAAATCTTCGGTGATGTTCATTTTTCTTTCTGTTTCTTCTCCGTAACACAGTAGATTCCCTCTCCCGCCGTGGCCGGGCCAAAGCACAGGTTGTCGGAGAGGCATTCAGCCTTGCGAAGGTCACCCGATTCCCACCTTTTTATTAAATCCGGTTCCCTGATAAATGGCCGGCTCATGGAGATGTAGTCCGCATACCCCTCATTAACAAGCTGCTCAGCCAATTGAAAAGAACGGTTCCCTCCAACAAGGATTAGGGGCACATCGAGATTCTCCTTGAAGAGTTTTGCGGCTTCCCTGAAGTAGGCTTCTTTATCTTCAGATTTTATCCCTCCTCTTGAAGGGCTGAGTTTGCCCGAGACAAAAGTCCCGCCACTCAACTCGATTGCGTCTATTCCTCCTTCAGCCAGCATGGTGCCGATTTTAAGAGAGTCATCCAGAGTGAGTCCCCCTTCTAAAAAATCCTCGCAGTTCATCTTGATCAAAACAGAAAAATCAGGTCCGACAGAGTCCCGTACTCCGTTAACCACTTCCAGGAGGAACCTGGCCCGATTCTCTGCTGATCCGCCATAGGCATCACCGCGTTTGTTGAAAACAGGGGATAACGATTGACTCAGGAGATATCCGTGTGCCCCGTGAATCTGTACACCGTCATACCCCGCCTCTTCGGCCCGTCGCGCTGCCCGGCTGAACGATTCCACTATATCCCGGATATCTTCCGCGGTCATCTCCCTGCGGGGGGATTTGGCAAATCCCTCTACCTGTGACAGGGCCATGGGCGTTTGACCGGTCAGTTTCGGGTTCGCAAAAAAACCCGCATGGGCCAGTTGGACTACAATACGGCTGCCGTGCCCATGTACTGCACGAGCCATCTCCCTCAAGCCATTGATGAGTTCATCTTTATAAATTCCAAGTTGCCAGGGCCCTGCCTGTCCATCCTGCCGAACATACGCATGGCTCGTAATAATCAGGCCCACACCACCTTCCGCGAGCCGGGTCACAAGCTCCATGAGCTTAGGTGTACACGATCCATCTTCGGCAGCCATCCCTTCCCAGGTGGCCGAGCGAACAAATCTGTTGGTCAACTGCATTCTACCGATTTCGGTATTTTCAAACATTATCGACATGATAGCCTCCTTTTTTTTATATCTGTTTCCCTGTGGCTGCCGACACCATGGCCCGGATGTTTTCTAATCTGGCATTTGGCGCAATGTCGCAGCCGGACTGGAGAATAAAGCCCTCGGGTCCCAGTTCCCGAATAAGCCTGGCGCTGTATTCGTAGACCTCGTCCCTGCTGCCCAGGCATTGCATGGTGGCAGGCACATCTCCCATGAGGCACATGTGGTCGCCTAAAATCTCCTTGGCCTTGAAAAGGTCGGTCTCACCATCGGTCGCCATGATGCATCTTTTCGCTGGCAATTCCCTGAAGCGGGCCAGTTCGCGGTCCCAGTTCGAATCCAAATGAAGCAGGGCGATAAGGCCTGCGTCGACCACCTCGTTGACCAGTCTCTTGAAATATGGCCACACAAAATGGTCCCACATGGCAGGCGAGAGCATGGAAGGTGCGGCACGCCAGCCCCCGACCCAGACCGCCGGAAAACCGAGTTTGTTGGCACGCCGGCACGCGGCAGCGGCTAAGTGAGGAACAATTGCATCCATGACAGCCTCCACCTTGTCCGGTATTTTATAAAGATCCAGGGAAAATTTTTCCAGGGACCGGGAACCGGACAAAAGCTCTATGGGCGTGGTCACGTCGCCCCCGGTCAGGACAGGAACGCTGTGCGCGGCCCATTTTTCCCTGACGTCCACCCGTTTCCGGGCCTGTGGAAGTCGTTCCGGCGGAACATCGTCCAAAACCCTTTCCTTCATGTATCCCTGAAAATATTCGGGCCAGCCCATGTCTATGATACGATCGTAGTCCTGGATCGTCATTATTTCGGTCTCTAAGACCTGCCACATTTCATTTTCCGCTAATTCAATTCCCGGCACCTTGACTTTTGACCCGAAAAGATGGCAAAGCCCGTAAGGTGAAAACGAACCATAGTTTATTGCGTCACCATCACCTACAAGTTCATATGCCCTGATCATTGTCTCAGTGGCCTTTAAAGGGGTACTGAGGTACTCGGCCATGGGAGTGCCGGTCACATAGGCCGCAAACCCGGAGTATTGAAGGACAACGGGGATCCTGTCGGGCCTTTCCAGGGCCACGGCCTGAAGGACCCTTTTCAGGCGCTGCTCGAGAATAGAGGTTTGAGGCATTTCGCCGTCTCCGTGTAACAAATTTGGTTGCCTTCCGATCATATTATTGTGATATAATCATATCATAATCAACTCACAATCACTAATCAAGACCATGTAATTATGAAGGACCCATGCACAGAGTAAATATCCGGGTCCAGAAAGCCCGGCCTTGGTTGTCCCCACAGGGGATTTGCTTTATTGGAGTTTCATTGACTAATTGAAATTCCAAATGTCAAATCAGAAATATCAAACAAATTCCAATGACCAAAATTCTAAAAT
>DAOUXC010000310.1 GCA_030666795.1 Desulfobacteraceae bacterium | reverse complement strand
CTGAAAGCTCCATCCAGAAATTGGTTGTTTCTGGATGGACACGAACTAATCGTTATGATCTGAAAGGAGAATTAATATTTTGTTAGACAAGCAACGTATCCGGACATCGGGCTCAAAGGCTTCCAAAAAATCAGCAATAGGGGTGAGTGCCAGGCTTGATGGTCTTTTGGGGTTGATTGAGTGGCTTAAGACGGATCAGATGAAAAAGAACAGCCGAAAGAATACTCAAAACCTGGATGACCTTTCCATTCATATGGAAAAGATCTCGCGTAAAATGGATTCCGTCTCAAGGGAAGAAAGGCCACAGTCGGAAGATGGAAAAATCAATAAGTCGGCATTAAATGAGATTATCGAACATGACAGGGGCATTGCGGATCTGCTCTCGAACATAGAAGAGGCAGTCAAAGATATCACGGCAGAAAAGGCCGTTCCCGGAAGTGATGACATCAGTAATATTCAAAAAATGCTGGGACTCATGGAAGACAGGATAAACCTAATGTTTAATAAACAAAACGCATCAGGTGTGAAATAAAAAAAATCCAACAAGTTGTATTGGTTTTTGAAAATATGCAGGAGGTCACTCTTGGTGATATGGTTGATCAATGCCTTGAATGGCATGTTGTTTCCCCGAATTTTTGGGAAGTTACACGCTTTTCGGCCAACCGGTTGACAGAAAACAAAATTTTCAATATGTTTATTCCGGGTTTCGGAAGGCGCACTTTCAAAAGTATAAGATCTCACAAATAATTTAAGCATCACGGATTTTGAACAGTTGCCGGAAATACCTTGGAAAAAGAGATATTAATCCCCAGAGACAAAATTCAAGACCGGGTGAAGGAACTGGCTGACCAGATATGCTCAGATTATAAGGGAAAAGAGCCTGTCTTAATAGGGGTATTGAATGGCGCCGTCTTTTTCATCGCCGATCTCGCAAGACAGATGGCAATACCCACGAAGATGGATTTTGTAAGGGCTGCCAGTTACGGTTCAGGTATGACTTCCAGCGGGACTGTCCGGTTAACTAAGGACGTGGAAATTCCCATCCGGGGAAAATCGGTCATTTTGGTTGAAGATATAGTGGATACGGGGCTGACCCTGTCACATATCGTGAAGATTCTCGAAAAAAAAGGTCCCGAATCCATAAGGATCTGCGCCTTTATCGACAAACTTGAGCGGCGGGATATTGCTGTGACTGTTGACTATTGCGGCTTTCAGGTTGAGGAAGGTTTTATAGTGGGTTACGGGCTCGACCATGACGAAAAATACAGGCATCTATCGGATATTTACATCCTGAGGTAAAATTCGCTTAGGAGGTTACCATGATCATCCAGTGTGAAACATGCCGGACAAAGTTCACCTTTAATGAATCCCTGATAAAGGACGAGGGTTCCAAGGTCAGGTGTTCCCGGTGCGGGAATGTTTTTGTGGCCTTCCCGCCGGAAGAGACATTTGCCGAAGAAGCCGAGACCATTCCTGTTAGAAAAGCGGATTTGGACACGACCATGGCCCTTGATTCCCCACCTGTTTTGGCCGGAGAGTCCGGGGAAACAGGGGAAAAGGATCAGGATGTGGACTTCGCTGATGTGTTTGAAGAGTCCATGGAGGATTTAGGGAAATTCGAGGCCGTGTCACCCGAAGATCTCGAGGGTCTTTTAAAGGAAGAATCTGCCGTGAAACCCCCTGATGAAGACGTCACGAAAGAGGAGGTTCCACCGGCGGTTCCCGAAGAAAAGGGAAAAGAAGAACCTGAAGAGATAGTCAAAGGCCCACCTACTGTTTCCGCTCCGAAGAAGTCCGGTCGATCCCCTTTGCTGCTTATTATTTTGGTGATTTTACTTGCGCTCATTGGGGGCGGGATCGCCATATTTTTCTGGGCGCCCGATCTGATCCCGGATTCCATGTCATTCCTGAAGCCGGTGGAAAAACAGGTGGCCATTGACAGCGGCATACGGCGGCTCAAATTCCCTTCTGTTAAAGGCTCTTTTGTTGATTCGAAAAAAAGCGGACGCCTTTTTGTCATTCAGGGAACGATCAAGAACAACTATCCAAAAAGCCGGAGCTTTATCCTCATCAAGGGTACGGTCCTGGATGACGGCGGGCGGCCGGTTAAGATGAAAATGGCCTATGCCGATAATGCCTTTAAGGAGGATGAGATCAAGGTCCTGGCCCTGGAGGAAATCAATAAAGCCATGAAAAATCGTATTGGCAAGGGCAAAAAGAACGTTAATGTGGCGCCGGGCGCAACGGTCCCCTTCACGATCGTGTTTGAGGATCTGCCTGACAATTTAGGTGAATTCAGCGTCGAGGCGGTCAGTTCGTCTCCCGGGACCAGATAAACAAAAATATATATCCATGTATGAATATGTGAGAAAGGGGCGTAGGCCCCTTTCTATTTTCAGGGCTCTTTATGACAATCAGAAAACATATAGATACTGCAATCGCTGCATCCGGCCTCCAAAAAATTATCCGGGGGCTGATCCTGTTGGGGATGGTCGTGATGATGGGCACCATAGGATATATGATCATAGAAAGATGGCATTTAATGGATGCCTTGTACATGACTGTCATAACCATTACCACAGTGGGATTTAAGGAAGTCAGTCGTGTCTCGGAGCCCGGCAGGGTTTTTACCGTCATCCTTATTTTCACGGGCATGGGAATCATGGCTTATACCCTTGGCATGGTTGCGCAGTTCATGGTCGAGGGCGAGATCAGGTCGATTTTAGGGAGGAGAAAGTTGGGATCAAGAATAAAGTCGCTAAAGAAGCACTATATCATATGCGGGTACGGTCGTATCGGAAGGATTATAGCGCAAGAACTCAAATCAAACGGAATTCCTATCCTGGTGATCGATAGCGATCCTGAATCGCAAAATACTTTAGATCAGCACGATATGCCCTATATTATTGATGACGCCACCAGTGAAGATGTCCTGATAGAAGCCGGAATTGAAAGGGCCAAGGGATTGGTCGCGGTGGTCTTGTCCGACGCGGACAACCTCTTTATCACCATGACGGCCAGGGGGCTAAAACCCGACTTGTTTATCTTAGCCCGTGCTGATGAAGAACACGCCCAAAAGAAGCTCTTAAGGGTCGGGGCCGACCATGTGGTGTTGCCTTATCTGATGGGCGGGAGAAAGATGGCGCAAACTATTTTAAGACCGGCCGTAGCAGATTTCTTAGATCTCACGATCCACGATAAAAATATTGAGCTCAATATAGAGGAATTGCAGGTAAAAAAAGTGTCAAAGCTAAACGGGGTTACCCTGGTAGATTCGGGAATTCGACAGAAGATGAACGTTATTATCGTGGGCATCCGTAAAAAAGACGGGGAGATGATGTTTAACCCTTCTTTCGAGGCCCGTATTGAAGCGGGCGATATATTAATTGCGTTAGGGCAGAGCAGCGAGTTAGATAGATTGGCTTTCATATTGGCGGGGAAATAGATGCATTAGACCTTCTTATCATGTTTGAAGATATCCTGGGCCTTTAGGAGGGCGGGAAGGTCATCCACTCCCATTACCTCTTCTTCATCCCCGGCAAGTACATAACCCACGGGCAACCCGTCATTACTCATATGTTCCACAATGTCCGTGATAAAGAACTCTTCAAACCCCACGACTTTGCCGTTAACCTCTTTATGAATACTGTGGGGCCTTGATTCAAGTACTGAAAGGTAGCGTAGGAGGACATCCTTTTTTGCGGCATAAATCCCGGAATTGCAAATGTCAAAATTTTGTTGCCTTATTTTTGAGTATGTTTTCCAGTATTTCCATTCGATAATTTTTTGAACCTGATCTCCCTGTATCCCCAGAACCCCGTATTGTTTCTTGGATTGGGGCCGGAATCCGAGGACTACCAGGCTTTTTTCATTCAGATCCTTTAGAAGGGCACTGTATGTGGCTTTTCTGACCAAAGGGACATCACCCATGGTGATGATAAGCTGATTACAGTCCTGTGCCTCCAAAAACCCCCGGGCAGATAGCAGGGCGCCCCCTGTTCCGTTGAGTACTAACTGATCACAATAGGCGAGATCAAGACCCCGGGTGGCCTTCATCACGGTTTCCTTCTTGTAATTGACAACCAGGCCCTTTGGACCGTGAGGAAGATTTTTCAAAATTTCAAGCAGGATGGGAAAGCTGCCCTCAAAGGGGGTTTTTGCCGGGACCAGGGGCAGGAGCGTTTTATTTCCCTCGAATTCTTTCATGCGACTGCCCCTTCCTGCAGCTAATATCACTGATGCGGTTTCTGTGCCCTTTTCCATATTGCTCCCATATAGTCGGTTTGTTTTTGTCTTTACGTATCTTCTCAATAAATAGGGGTATCCGAACCCGAAAAAATGGCTTGCCTGTCGAACCGAAGTTTAGATCCCGCCATCGGTGTCTCCGGCAAGGCTTTTTCCCAATTTATCGAAAAGCTATGTCTTTTTGAAAAGAGTTCCGCATG
>DAOUXC010000164.1 GCA_030666795.1 Desulfobacteraceae bacterium | reverse complement strand
ATCCAACCACCGGTTTCCCAGGGAAGTCTACAAAAAGGCCGGGGAATTGGGTTTTATCGGTCTGGATTATTCGGAAGACGTGGGCGGCGGCGACTTAGGTGTCATGGAGAATGTCCTTGTCATAGAAGAGTTTTGCAAGGCCGATTCGGGCATGGGAATGGCAATACACCTTGCCTCTCTGCCCGCAAAGATAGTCAAAATCTTTGGCACCCCGGAGCAGCAACAAAAATTCTTGGCGCCCCTGGTCAAAGGTGACTGGATCTCATCCGTCTCATTCACGGAGCCGGATCACGGCAGTGATCTGACACGTATGAATACGACACTGACCGAACAGGAGGACGGCTTTGTACTGAACGGCACAAAGGTGTTTACAACCAATGGCGCTTATGCGGATTTTTTTCTTGTCCTGGCCCAGGAAGATCCTGAAGCGGGGCCCGGAAAGGGAATGACCACCATCCTGGTTGAGAAGGATTCATCCACCTGGTTAGGCGGTAAAATGGAGATAAATGATATCCCTGACAAAATGGGCCTGAGGATGACCTCCAGCAGTGAACTGGTATTCCAGGATTTGAAGGTTTCCAGGGAAAATATCTTAGGAGAGAGAGGAAGGGGTCTTCTGAATGTACTCGATTTTCTGGATGAAAGCAGAATCGAGATAGGGGCCCAGGCATTAGGGAATTGCGAAGGGGCATTTCTAAAGGCCCTTAACCATGCCAAGGAACGGCAGCAATTTAACAAGCCAATTATTAATTTTCAGGCCATTGGTCATAAATTAGCAAGGATGTGGAGCGGGATTCAATCCCTGAAATGGATTAACTATTACGGTGCATGGTTATGCGACCACGGACCGAAAAAAATGTCCGGGACCGTACCCCTTTTTACTTCCAGCGTAAAACATCATGTGCCTGAAACCGCAAAGGCCATTATTGATGATGCGATCACCGTATTCGGGGGATACGGTTATTTCCTGGAGCAGGATGTGGAAAGAAGGTACAGGGATAATCGCATTATTGAAATGTATGAGGGGACGGTGGAAGTGCAGTTGAATAATATAGTTCGCATCCTGAAGAAACTGAATCTCGGCTTTATCGATTCCGAACTTTTGTAATAAATAGCTACGCCGGTTCCAAGTCCCGGGTTCACGGTTCAGAGGTTGTTTGTTGAAAGCTGAACTGGGGACATTGAGTCTGACAACTTGTATGGTTGCCACACCGATTGAGCGAAAAACAGTCATTTATAAAGCAACAGCTTAATAAGTTGCGGCGTTACTCCATAGTGGCAGGGGCATGGGGAACTCTTTTCAAAGAGGCGCATTTTTATCTCTACAACGCATCTGCCACGCCCCAAATACCTTAACCAGTCGGCTTCCGACAGGCGGGACAGCCAAACACAATAGGTGCTATCATTTGGGGGGCTGTCCGGAGCCGAATTGTAAAGAGGACCGCCGTGATTCGAGCCACAGCAAGGTTATGCGGCTCTTTGAAAAGAGTTCCCCATGCCTCGACGGACGCCGGTCGTAATTCAACAGATGTCCGTATTGCCATGAAAAAAGCTGAATGACCACTGATAGCTGACAGCTTCTCATTGGGCTTCAGCTCAATTAGAAACTATATTCCCAGTACCGCCCTTGAAACGATAGTTTTCTCCATCTCCTTTGTACCTTCATAAAGCTCCAGGATCTTGGCATCCCTATAGAGCCGCTGCACCTTGTATTCGTCAATGAAGCCATATCCTCCGTGCATCTGCAGGGCCTCATCCGAGCAGCGGACCGCCATTTCAGCCGAAAACCATTTGGCCATGGCGATCAGGCCGTGATCGATTTTTCCCTGATCAACGGACCATGCGGCCTCGTAGTAAAGATTTCTTGCCGCCCTGATATGGGTGGCCATCTCAGCGATTTTGAACTGGGTTACCTGAAAGGAGGCCAAGGTTGCGCCGAACTGGCGCCTCTGTTTGGTGTGCCGGACAGACTCTTCAAGGGCAGCGCGGGCAAGGCCCACGGCTTGAGCGCAGATATGAAGCCGTGTCCGGTTGAAAAAGGACATCAACTCACTGAAACCTTCGCCCTCTCTGCCCACCAGATTTTCGACCGGCACGCGGACATTATTAAATGAGAGTTCCGCGGTGTCGGATGCCCGGATGCCCAACTTGCCATAGATTTTTGTAGACTCGTATCCCGGGGTATCGGTGGGAATAAGGATAAAGCTGTGTCGCGCGTGGCGGGAAGGGTTTTCCGGGTCTGTCAGGCAGAAGACAAGGATATATTTAGCCAGGTCGCCGTTCGTGGCGAACATCTTGGAACCGTTTATCATCCATTCGTTCCCTTCCTTGACCGCGGTGGTGACAGCACCTGTCACATCAGAGCCCGCATCCGGTTCGGTTATGGCCGTGCCCATAATAGCCCGGCCCGAGACCAACTGGGGAAGCACTAACTCTTTCTGCTCCTCGGATCCAAAGAGCCCCAAAATCTCGGAACCGAAGGTGGTAGATAAAATGGCCTGGCCGATTCCCGGGTCCACGGCCCAGAATTCCTCGTTTATCAGACAGTGTTCGAAGAAACCATAGCCTGCGCCGTCATATTTTTCATCAATAAAAACCCCCACGAAACCTAACTCGCACGCCTTTTTCCAGATATTCAGATCAAAACTTTCGTTGCGGTCAAATTCCTGGGCAACATCCGGAAACTCGCCCAGGGCAAACTCCCGGGCGGCCTTTATAATGTCCTGTTGTTCTTTGTTCAAGGTGAAATCCATTAAATGACTCCTCGTTTGGATTTTGTAACCAGGTTGTTTCTCCACCACGCCGTAGACTTCTAGCAGATGTTTACTAAGCGTTCAGTTTCTCCTTAAGCGCGTTCACTACATTGAAAAGGTCATCCACAACACCATAGTCCGCTACCCTGAATATGGGCGCCTTCTTATCTTTATTGACGGCAATCACCGTGCCGGCTGCGGTAATTCCCGCCACGTGCTGGAATGCCCCGCTGATCCCGAATGCAAGATAAACCTTTGGCTTTACGGATTTGCCTGAGGTTCCCACCTGGTGGTACTTGGGAAGCCAGTTTTTGTCCACTATCGGGCGGGAGCAGGAAAGGGTCCCTCCCATGGTATTTGCCAGATTTTTTAATTCCTCAATATTGTCTTCGTCACCAATACCCCTTCCAATTGATACGAGAAGATCGGCCTGGGATATGTCCACGTCACCTGCGGCCGTATCCACAAACTCCACAAAGTTCTTTCGCGGCACCGGCAAGTCAGCAGGAAGTTCATTCTTAATCACCTCTCCCTTACGGGCTTCAATATCTTCCGGCAGAAAGGAGCCAGGCCTTACCGAGACAAGATAACCTTCGGATTCCTTAAAAGAGACCCTGGAAAAGACCTTTCCGCTGAATATCTGTCGTATAACCACGGGACGGTCATTCTCTACCAGAATGTCCACGCAGTCCGTGGCAAGGGGATATCCGGTTTTTGCAGAAAGCGCGGGGCCCAGATCCATGCCCCAGGACGTATGACCCGCAAGGGTAAGAAAAGGCCGGTGTTCTTCAATAAGCCCCTTGAGGATGTCCCTGTAAAGGTCGCCGTTAAAATGTTTTAAACTTTCGTCCTCGTAAACTATTCCCCTGTCTGCCTTTGGCGCAATGTCATCCAGGAAAGACTCATCATGTCCCGCCAGTATTACAGCCGTCAGGTTATGTGAATATTCCCTGCACAGTTGGCCGGCTTTGAAAAGCATCTCATAAGTGATATCCCTCACTTCACCCTTTCTGTGTTCAACAACAACAAATATATCTCCCATTTAAACCATTACCCCCTTTTCCGTCAGTATACGAATAATCTCTTCTGCCACTGTGGACGCGTCCCCTTCGATTATCTCGGCGCCCTCTGTCTCGGGCGGCAGGAAAACCTCTTCAACCACGGTTCGCGGGGTGAGATCATCCTCTGTGAGGTTCAGATCTGCAACCTCTAATACTTTAAGCTCTTTTTTACCCGCCTTTCTTATTCCCATAATGGAGACATATCTCGGCTCATTGATCCCTGTCTGTATGCTCAAAAGGGCCGGGAACGGGATTTTTGAGACCTCATCCATACCGCCTTCCAGTTCCACCTTAATTGTGGCCTCGTCCCCTTCGGGCTCCACACCCGTTACTACGGCAGCATGGCTCAAACCTAAATGTTCGGCCAGCATAATGCCCACCATGCCGCAGTTGTCGTCGTCCGCCTGAACACCCGTGAGAACCAAGTCATATTCCAGGTCTTTAATAACCCCCGCAAGGAGCTTGGAAATGACAAAGCCATCTAATTCAAGATCACCCGGATCGATCCTGATTGCCCTGTCAGCACCCACTGCCAGGGCTCTTCTCAAGACTTCCTCATCATCCTCCGTGCCGATTGTTATCGCGGTTGCAGTGCCTCCAAACTTTTCTTGAAGAAGGACAGCCTCTTCTATGGCATAGTTGTCCCAGTCATTGACAACGTAAGCTAAGGCGTCTTTTTTTACGTCTTTTCCTGTGCCATCAATTTCCAGGTCCACCTCCTGGGTCAAGGGGACCCTCTTTACGCATACAACAATGTTCATTTCATTTACCTCCTGAATTGATAATGCTGAAAAAAGTCACAAAATTCACCGGAATGATCCTAAAGGGAATTCTTGACTTTTTACGAGTTTGCCATTTCATGTTTTTGCGTATTTTGTGCCTTTTTGCCTGCCCTGTGGGATGTTTACCCCGTGAAATGCGTAGCCTATTTCTCCGGGGCGAAGCTTATTCCTCTGGGGCGGCTATGCCAACGTTGATACGAATAACTTCATAAGATCAACCACCCTCAAATCATTTTCAAGTCCATCCGTCTTTATTGCATCCTCAAAGTGAATAAAACAGAACGGGCACGCCGTCACAATAACATTGGCGCCTGCCTCCTTTGCCATCTGTATGCGCATGGAGGCCATTCGTATCTCTTCCTGTTCTATCTCATGCCACAAAACAATATCTCCTCCGCCGCAGCAGAAACTCCGGTCCCGGGACCTTTCCATCTCAACAAGTTTCAGACCCGGAATCGAGCCAAGCAATTGCCTTGGTTCATTGTATATGCCGTTATGGCGGCCAAGATAACAGGGGTCGTGATAGGTATAGATATCATCAGTGTCAGGGCTTTTTGCAGGTCTCAATTGTCCAGTCTCGACCAGGGATTGAAAAAATTGTGTATAATGGAAGACCTCAAAGTCACCGGGATAATCTTTTTTGAGGGTATTAAGGGCGTGGGGGTCCGTGGTAATAATGCTTTTGAAACGGACGCTTGAGAGTGTCTCCATGTTTTCTTCGACCAAAAGCTGGAAAAGACCCTCCTCGCCCATTCGGCGGACCTGATGGCCTGAATCCTTTTCAAGTGGTCCCAGGATACCGAAATCAATGCCTGCCGAGTTCAGACCTTTCACAATGGCTGCGGCAATGGCCTGTGCCGCGGGATCGTATGAACCGTAACTGTCCACAAAATAGAGGACATCCACTTCATCGCCCTCTTTCAAAACCCTTACGTCGGTGTCTTCCAACTCCTTGACCCAATCCGCGCGTTTTGTAGCCGGTTTTCCAAAAGGATTCCCTGTTTTTTCAAAGTGCATAAGGACCTGGTTGAATGTCTTGGGGTTTTGAGCTGTCTCTATGAGATGGCGTCTCATGTCTATGATCTTATCAATATACTCTATAAAGACCGGGCACTCCTCCTCACATGCCCCGCATGTGGTGCATGACCAGATCTCGTCACGGGATATAAGACCGCCTATCATGGGAAGTGCATCGTCTTTTTCATCCTCCTTTGCACCTTCCCTATCCGCGGATCCAAAAACAGGGACCTTATGGTAGCCGTGGTCTCTCAGTTTAAGCGTGAGCATCTTGGGTGAAAGTGGCCTGCCTGTGATATGTGCCGGGCAGTTGTCCGAGCATCTGCCGCATTCGGTGCACGTGTAGAAATCAAGGATATGTTTCCAGGTAAAGTCTTCAAACTTTTCAACCCCTAAAGTCTCCAGTTCATCGATGTCTTCAACTCCCCATTGCGCCGGTTTTATGGCCCCTTTATCAGGCTTTCTCAAAAAAACATTGGGAAGGGCCGTTATGATATGGAAGTGTTTGCCAAGGGGAAGGAAGTTCAGGAAAAAGAAAAAGGTTATTAGGTGGAGCCAGTAGCTCCAGATATGGGTGCCCGTTAATAAACGCGGAGAAGAATCGGATAAAACAAGAGCGGCTAACCGGGACGCCGGAAGAAATGTTTCCTGGGATTTATTCAAAAGCAGCATGCTTCCCTCATAAAACATATCCGTAATCATCAAAAAAGAGATGAGGCACAGGACAAAATATGCCTCAAATGTGTGGCTGCCTTCATACCTCTCGTGTTTTACCAGGGCCCGGCGAAGAATGGCCCATAGACACGCACCGAGAACGATCAATTCAAAGATATCTTTGAATGTGTCGTAAAACGGTCCAAAACCGGTTTGCGTCAGAGGCCGGAGAAAGGGGAGACTTAATCCCTGGCTCACCAGATCAATGGAGCGGAGCCCGAGTACTACAAATCCCCAGAATATCATGATATGGATCAGTCCCGCCCAGAGATAGCGGGGTTGTCTTTTCTGGATAAACCCGTAGACAATAAGATCCAGGACTCTTTTTCCGGTATCGGAAAAACGCGGGTCAGGTTTGCCGGACCTGATCAACAAGTATCTTC
Organism: Desulfobacteraceae bacterium; assembly: GCA_030666795.1. GTDB lineage: Bacteria > Desulfobacterota > DSM-4660 > Desulfatiglandales > Desulfatiglandaceae > JAIOSR01. Next base: position 1,134 of record DAOUXC010000164.1, on the reverse strand, counting down.
TGTAAATTATGTAGGAAAATATTGATAGCCCTGAAACGAAAATTAACCATGCAAAAACGTATCCGGGTAGGCCCAGATAAGTCACGGCAGCCGGATGTGTTAAAGTAATCATTTCAAAACACCTTTGCTGAAAATTTCCACAAATATGTCGGCCAGCTCATCCAATCCCACCGGGCCTTTTTCATCATACCATCTGATGGTGTAATGGACCATACCAAGAAAGGCAAATGTGGCCACCGAAGGCGGAATGTCCTTGATTGTATTGTGACCGGCCAGTTCTTCAAATATTTTTTTAAAAAGGTTAACGTAAAGTCGTTCTTTTTGAATAAGTTTTTGACGGTATACATCACTCAGAGAATTCTTTTCGTTTACAAGAAGAATAAGCCGTTCCTGATCCCCGGCATAATAACGAATGTAAAAGCCAAGGACCCTGTTTAATTTATCCTCCGGAGCAAGATCGGCGGCGCAGATTTCCTCCAGGGTTGCCATGGCATCATCCATGGCATCGTTCATCAGTTTATAAAGGACATCCTCCTTGCTCTTGAAATAGTGATAAAGGGAGGACTGGTTCATACCTAATTCCCTGGCAATCTCCCGCATGGAGGTAGAATGATAACCCTTCCGGGCAAAAAGACGTGCCACAACACTATAAATTTCATCACTTTTTTGTGAATTTTTTGGTTTTGACATATGTGTACTCAGATTTATCAAACGAACGTTCGATTTAAATAACACTGATGGTAATTTCCTGTCAACGGTTTTTTTGTTTCTCGCAGAGGCAATTTTTATCAATTTTTGAAATACCACCTTTGAATTACACATTTCCCCAAAATCCACCATCTAATTTCCACACCATCAATGCGGACAATGGATTTTGGTCTGTGCCTTGGCACCGGCAAGGTATTAGATATCCGCAAGTTGAGTTTGCGAAATCCCGCTCTGACGGGGAGATGATGTGTTGATGGTGGATCAAGGCTCCCTCCTCTGCTTGACTCGTTTTGATCTCTCAAGTAAAATCAAAGCATGGAAAAGGAAATCAAGGCCCTTCGAGAAGAACTCAGAAAGGCCGACAGGGTGGCGGTCCTGACCGGGGCAGGCATTTCAGCGGAAAGCGGTGTGCCCACCTTCCGGGGT